>NZ_JBMIRS010000042.1:0-49425 GCF_049198005.1 Paracidovorax sp. MALMAid1276
CGAATCCCGGATTTGAAGGTGAACAGGAAAGCCAACAGAATCAACGATCTACCAACACCACCCCCGCGCCAGTGCTGGGTTTGCGTACCGCCAGTTATTGCACTGAAAACAAGGGGACCCCCATGTACGCATCCGCGCAGCACCCCTACCATTCCTGCATCTGCCTGTTCGAACGCGGTGTGGCCAGCATGACCAAGGTCTCAAGCACACCGCTCGTGCAACCCGGAAGTGATCGCCTCCACCTCAGCGTTCTGCGCTCAGCACTGGGCTCTCAAGTGGCCATCGTCTCGTGAATCAGGAGCGCAACCCATGCCCATGACCCCCAAGCCGTCAGTAGTCCGAACCGATGCCGCTGGCCTCGCCGCCTTTGAGGGTGACGCGTTGCTGGTGCTGGAGATCTCAAAGCGTGAGATTGAAACCGGCAACATCGCCAGTGCTTTGGAACGTCTCCATGCAATCGCTGAGTCCAGAGAAACCGCCCTTCGCTACCAGGAGTGCCTGGTCATCCAGGTGGTGGGTTATGACACTGACCCGCGCGAGTTGGCGGAAATCCCCGAGGTGCGCGCCTTCTTTGCCCGACTCGCCAAAGAGTGGCCCCACTGGATGTGGTTCCTGCACAGGCGTGTAGGCGCGATCCATCTGCTGATGGCGCTGCTTTGCAAGGTCAAAATCCATCGCCGGGGGGCCAGTACAGGGACCGAGTTTCTTGACCGCTACGAGCTTGCCGCCCAGATGGCAGACCTGTTTCAACGCGGCAACGCTATGTTCGAGGCGTTCGGAATCAGCGAAGGTGAGGCTGAAGCTTCATGCGAGAGCGCTTGCTCTGAATTGGTCCCCTAGAAGACTCCTGCCCTAGTTTCACTAGATGGTAAACCCAACAGGATCGCAGGGACACCAGACCTCGCGCGATATCAGCGGATCTTCTTGGCTCGTGTGTCCACTACCATTTCCAAATGATTGAACCGCCCGTGACAACTAAATTCGATTTGTCGCCTGAATCGGAACCCGCAAAGGCCGATAACAGCAGCTCCTTTGGGCGGCGACTGAAATTAGAGAGGCTCAGGCTACAGCTATCTCAGCAGGAAGTCGCGACACATTGCGGCGTCGCGAGGACAACGCAGAACATCTATGAAAAAGACAAACGCTCACCAGGTTTGGACTACGTGCAAAAACTTGGGGAGCTAGGATTCAATCTCCCCTACCTGCTGAACGCAAAACCACCGCCGCCATCTATTACAGAGGGGCTTCAGGCAACCGCTGTAGCACTTGGGAACGCATACCGCATCGTTGACGAATTCTGTGTAGACAGCGCTGGCAATCGATTTCCCCTGGAAAGTAGGCTCCAATGTTTTCAGCTTTTGTGCATGACCATGCACGAAGACTGTAGAAAAGATTCGACCATGGGCACGCTGCGAGATGCGATCAAGAAATTGCCCGCGAAAGGATCTACCGAGCGAAAAGGTCAGTCCTGGTAGACGGACACACGCCGCAGCGTCTTTCCCAAAACGACCACCTCCACACTGCCGACCGTGTAGCCACCGAGCTGCCATCGGCGGCTTCCATCTGACGCCCGCTGCTGCTCCCCAAAGGCACCTGCCATCCGCTGCTCGAACGCAGACATGTCCTCGGCCGTGACGCTGCAGGTGACACCCACCATGCCCCGGCGCGGCTGGAAGTCGAATTGCACGGGCCGATCCACTGAGCAGGGAATGAAGCCGTCGCTCAAGCGGATCGGCGGCTGCATGCCGGCCTGGTAGCCCATGCCACACCCGATACCGCCTCCAAACGAATAGGCACTGCAGTTGCGGACATCGAAGCCATAGAGATCGCCAGCATCTCTGGGCGACATCCCCAGCGGAGCTGCGACCGACACGCCACCCTCATCACCAGGCTTGGCGATGTAGACCATCTGAGCCGAACCGCAGCTGGGGTACAGCCGCACCTTGTAGCTGGTACCGTCCTTGAGCTGGCTCGACACGTCGAAGAAGCCCTCCTTCGAAAACGAGGTCTTCACATTCCACGGACCCTCGTGCTCCAGCACCTTGCTGATGGCCTCGATCAGGCTGGACTCTCGGCAGGAGCCGCTTTGGGTAGCGGCGAACCAGGTTGCCTTGGCCTGCGCCGATTTCGTCACGTCATCGGTGCAGCGCAGCCAAGACTTGTCCGAGTTGGCGGCGGCATAGGGCCCCCAACACCACCCACGGGATTCAGCCATCTCCTCCGCGAGGTTCGCGCGGCTGCACGGAGATCCTGGCTTGTCCGAATCCCGTGTCGCCGCGCGGCACTCTACCCGCTGGTGCAGGGCCTCGGCCTGCAGCTTTTCATCGCTCATGGCACCGTAGGCCTTGCGCACGTCTTCGACGGTCGTTTCGCCGCAACCGCTCAGCACCAAAGCTGCGGCCGACACCAAAGGCAAGAGGACAAGAAGTTTCATTGGGCTGGACGGTAAGGGGAAGTAGCGAGCTTAGCCCGGAGCGTGCTCAACTGGCCCCCGCTAGCGTCCAGTTCGGTGAAGTCGTTCACGCTGCTCGTCCAAAACAAAGGGCTGACCACCGGTCAGCCCTTTGGCAAAGAGTCGAGCGCAATGTGAGAGCGCTGTTCTTCGCAAAACCCAATCAAAGGACCAGAACGCTCAATCTACCCGCGCCCTTCATTCAAAACAACTATCGGTGGATACTCGTAGCCCCTCTTCAAAAGGTATGCCTGTACTGCGGTGAATCTGACCTTGGCCAGATCCAGGTCCGTGAATAGTTCCTGTCTGCGCCCATGACGGCGATTTGTCTCGCCATACCAATGGCGGTTGATTACACAGGCATCGAACAGATCAACATCCAGGCTTAGGATGTACCGGCGTTTTCCACGAACAAACTCTTGACGCATACGCGCTCCGCAGAAACAGGCCTGCCTACGAAGTTTTGGCGCGCTTGCTGGCGAGTCCCACGGCCAGGTCTGTCAAGACCGCAGCTTGCAGGTTCTGCAGTAAATCCTCAGGCACTCTGGTCCAGGCCAGAATGGAATTGGGATATGCGCCTACTGGCATTCCGTGTTCATTGAGGATGCAGGTGGTATTCCCCTGAGTGAAAACACTGCCATAAATGACGGTAACCGATGGCTTCATCATCATTTCCAGGCCGAGGGAATCAAGGTACATCGAAGGGTCGTGGGCAATGACCTCCACATACCGCTCATTGTGAATACCGCTCCACTTACGGCAAGCCATGGCGACTCGGACTCCCTCCGGGGGGGGGCCCACAGTCCAAGAGCCAAGACTGGCGGACTGAGTGTTTTTCAGATCTTCATTCATTCAATTAACCCAAAGAACGTGCAAAGCTTCGAACGCCTTTGCCAACCCTGTTACTGGCGTCGGTCGTGGACGACACAACTGGAGGCAACTCGGTACTGCTTGGACTACCTGCAATCTCCTTTACCGGGTCAACAGGCTTCGGAAGAGACTCCACGTCATCTGCATTCGTCGATAGCGCAGGTTGTCTTGAGCGTGGACTGTCCGACGAAATCTGAGATCTAGGTTCAGCCGCCATAGATGCTTGTATTGCTGGCTTACTCCCGTCTACTACGATTTTCCCCGTCTCTGAATAGAGCGCCAGAAGTGCCAATATCCTCAAACGTTCGGCTCTAGCGCGCTTAGAAATACTGCTCAACTGATCTAGCAACTTGGGTTGTGTTTCGCCAATAAACACTGCGAACTGGATCGGTTCGAGCTGCCCGTAAACAACCCCCATGTTTACCGGAATGCCCCTGAAAGTTTCTGATCCGCTTTCAAGGTACATACCGATCATTGCCAAAGCCCTAAGCCGTTCTGATCTGACATTAGCCGGAATCCGCGCAAAAGCACTATGCAAAAGCGGGTATGCCTCGTTAATTTCGACAACGACTTTCAGGCTTTTGCCGCTCATACAGAAGCACCGCCGAGCAGCCAAAATCCACGCGCATTCGAAAGCACAGGATTTTTAGGCGATACCACTTTCAGGCGCGGGAATGCCTCCTGAATTGCCTGCTGGAAGAAGCAAGATCCACCGCCGACCAGAACAATAACGTCAGGAGACATAGTTTCCACACGGAGAGCCTTTTGAATCGAAGTGGCTGCGACAGAGGAAAGAGTTTCACTTGCCTTCTTGAGGAAAGGAGCAAGTTCGACACGCTCACCCATGAGCAAGATGCTTTCCTTGCCGGAGTGAATTGCATTTCCGAGCGTTTCGACACTCACTTTTGCTCCGTGCTCTTCGGAAATAAAAGTTCCCGCTTGCGCTCCCACCTTCATTACATAAACTTCACAATTAATCGCACTCCATTAGACACTTAATGCAATTACGTGCAATTCTTGTCGCAGGTCAACCGCAGCGTAGTCGCAGCAAGTACGCCTGGCGTCGGACGGTCTCGTAGCAGTACAGAGTGACTAATGACTCACTTCAACGAATTGCTCGGACAAAACGACGTTTTCATCATTTTACGCCTCTTGATCCTAATAGGATGAATTCACACCCCTCTTTATGCGGACTGCAAGATCAGCTGTTCCAGCGGCTCTTTGACCTAGTGGATTCATCCTATTAGGATGGAACGGCAAATAATGGATCATAAAGAGACCCAACCCCCTCCGCTCCCTGCGACATGAAAAGTCCAAAAAGCTGTGCATCCTAATAGGATGGATTGGCACCCTGAATCCTTCCTATTAGGATTGACACTTTTTCAAGCCTACACCTGAGGATGCTATAGGATGGGTGGATTCATCCAACTAGGATGGACCAGACCGGCATCTCCATCCCGGAAAAAGTGTGTTTTGAGCAGTACGGCCCCGTGGATGGATGTACCGGGTATCTCCATACACGGTAAAGAGATGGATCTACCCCCCGAAATGAACAAAGACGAACTAGCCCTCTATGAAGATGCAATCCAAGGCCTTGAGCGATGCATCGAGGTGCTCTATGGCCAAGCCATGGTCGCGGCAGACGAGTACATGAGCTTTGTGGATCGGGTTGAGGCGAAGGCGACAGGCTGGGAGTCCAGGTCAACACTGCAACTGTCATGTACCAGAAAGGGCAACCATTTGGATCTCAAATGGACGGGAATCCGTTGGTTTGGTCAAAAGAACAACCGACAATCCATTCGAGTGAGGATTGCGATCAATGAAGAATCAATGACCTATGCAAAGGACCGACTGAATACCTTTGCCAGAGAATGGGAAATTGATGAAGTGATGAAGACAGAAAAAAAAGCTTCAATCCATCAGACGAAAGTCAAAACACATTGTCAAGGCCATCATCAATACTCGTAATGCCATCCGCGTGTTGAAAGCGCAGAAGGGGGATGAGGTTGAGTCCGAGGAAGAGGCGGTCGGCTAGGGCCTATGTAAAAGCAATAGAACCCGCAGCTTGACCCACAATCTTCTTTTTTCACTTGCACTTAAATCTGGGCCCTATGTAGATGCACATGGGGCCTTTGACATTTCAGGGGTGGATTGATGTGCTCGCTGGATGTTTCCCTCGCGGCGTTTATGCTCTTCAGGCCCCGTGCTTTGACCCCCGTCTTCTTTCCCCCGAAGAAATAAGCGCTCCGTAGTTTGGTTCCATTGATCTCGGGGTTAGGCGATCACACTGGCTCTTCCTCTATACACATTGCGGTCTTTCGAGGCTGTTATTGAGGGGACGAATCGCCCCTCGCGGAATCGCCTCAATCGCGGCGATAGCTGAGGCCCTATGTAGATGCATTTCTATGTAGTTGCGCATCGATTTTGATGACGGCCCTCGTCGCCCAATCAGCCCGACAGCGTTTAGTGTTCGCCCCGCACTTCCGTAGCCTTAATTTCCGCCCGGAACCGGTATCTTCACCATCTGGTGCTCGGTATTTGTCCAGTTTCCAGGCTTCGCCTTTCAGCACCCTGTTTCACGGCTGGAATTGGCATATGAATTCGAAGGCCGACTTGCGACAACAGTAAGATTGCGATGGCGAGCGTTGGATACGACGAGCTACGCGGAAGCCATTCGGCCTTTGGCGTTTCTGGCGGTGGTCCGCGTCGGGTTTTGATTCAGTGGTAACCCAAGGAGAATTCCGCTCTCTGAGCCCGGTGACGCGCGGCGGTGCAGAAATCGCTCTCGTGACCTTTTTCACCGAAAAGCCGCCTTTGCCGGTCTTAGTGGCGCAGCCCCCCCGGCGCGACCCTATAAAGCGGGAATTGCTCTCCGCTGCTTTCTCGAATCTCTGCGGGCCGAGGGTTTTTCGTCTCCCGTAATAGAACCCCAAGATCCTCCGATGGGCCTCCTAGCTCACCAAACGCCCTCAGAGCCCCAAAGTAATTCACCCCCCGGCTGGAGTTTGGAAGCTTGTTTTTGGGGCCTCCTGCGCCTCATTACATGGCCCTCCCCCGTTTGGTTAGACCCGCTCTATTTCGGAGTGGTTTCAAAAGGTGGCAGCAGTTTTCTAGCGTAGCCCCCAGAGAAGAGCAAAGCTTCGCGGATTTCCTGCTCCCCAAGCACCCGAGCATGGTCCACAAGCCCCCGCCAGACAGAGCCGTCCTCAAAATAACGAGCCTTCACGATTTCAGCGTCTAGATCTGCGGCTATGACTTGCCTATACGGCTCTAGATCTTCCAAATCAAATTAGCCTTGGTGGAGCGTGGAACTCGCGAGATCCAGCAATATGACGCCCGCTTTTTGCAGCTGGTATCCGTCTTCATAAAACCGGCGCACTCCCACGCGAGCTGCTTGGACCAGAATGGATGTGTCTGCAGTTGGTCTGCGCAATGGCACGACTACTCCGCGCGAAAACTGGGGAAGTGGCCGAAAAGGCGAGCTGTGGGCAAAGCCATAAAGCTGGCCCGCGAAACTCCCCTGCTTCCTGAGTTTTTCTGCCGCGCGTGACGCAAACTCACTCACGGCCTCCAGTAATGGCTCCAGCGTTTTCACCGGACGGCCGAAGGACCGCGTTACCGCGATTTGCTTTTTATCGGTGGGCACATCTTCCAGCGCCATGCACGATTGCTGCCCTTTTCACCCGACCCCGTGAAACTCAGCCTGGGCTTCAAGGGGGATTCGCTCTCCGTAATCAACGTGCAGCGCCCCGACGAGGTGATGGAGACCAAGATCCGGCAGGAGCTGGAAGCCAAGTACGGCTCGCCGACGCTCGATGATGGACGCAAGGACGAACAGTGCATCTACCGGAACGGCAACAGCTTTACCCTGAAGTCGGGCGTGATGTCAGTGCGCTGGAAGGATGACGAAACCTCGACCACCACAGATCTGAACCTGGTGCATTGCCAGTCGTGCCCGTCAAACCTCAGCAGCGGCATGGTCAGCACGCAGCCATCCCGCAGCCTCTCCATTCAGCGTCGGCCCGCCCCCGCCAAGGCCAGCGGGCTCTTCTGAGCGCCCTCCTCCCCCTCGGGGTGGCAAAAGCGCCTTTTTGCTCAAGTGCGAAGCACTCACGAGTGAGAAAAGCGGTTGAACTCAACAGGTCGGTTGTAGGGGGCAGAGCGCACGCAGCCTGATCCCGCTTTCGGGCGGGGCATGTAATCCAAACAAATCACACTTTTTGCCCTCGGTCCTGCGCGATATACTTGCAAGGCCACCCCTGGGCGCGCGCCGCTTGCGGCGTTGGGGGGTCTATTGAGACCATGGCCTGATCACCATTTACAAACCCTCGATCCTCTTTCTGGACTGATGGAGCTTTGCGAATGCGCCCTCCCAAGCTTTGGCCCGAAAGCGCCAAGGCAGCTCCATCGTGAATGAAGGAGTTCGAATGAAGTTGTATGTCAACGATGGCGCCGTTTTTGCCGCCAATGTCAACCTTAGCCAAGCTGCCAAGAAGGCAAAATCCCTGAAGTACGTCGAAACCGTTGAGGAGGGCGAGAATCTGATCGCCCAGCTGCTCGGACATCGCGACTTTTTCGAGGTGCGACATCTCGCCAAGAAGGGCGCAGCCAGCCGCAACATTGCGCACCTCGACGAATTTGCTATCTACGACCTGTTGCACAAGAAGTCCGTGACCAAGGGCGAACCGTTCCCTCGCGATCTGCCCCGTCAGTTCAATCGTCCCTGGAAGGATCAAGCCCTGCAGCTTCTGGATGTGGCGCTGGCCAACTGCAAGCCAGACGAACTGGATTTCGTGGCTCTTGTGGGTGGTCCTGGATCTGGCAAGACGATCCTCGCCAAAGCCCACAGCGTCAAGACAGGTGGCTACTTCATCGACGCGGACCTGTACGCGTGGTGGGCAAAACTCTCACCTCCGCGTAACGTTGCGCCGGCAAACTATCTGGACCGCCCAGCGAAAACGCCCACAACGACCGGCACCAACGCGCGTTTCGTTGCTGCCCGCGAGTGGCAGGCAACAGGTATGGACCAGCGCACCGAGGCCAAGGCCTCAGGAGTCTTTCGTGTCCCTGAACTCGGCTTCCCGATGGATGAGATTGAGGTCATGGAAAGCAATTCTCCGGCTCGGGCACTGGTGCGCAGCAGCCCAACGGTGATCGCCTTCGGGTCTCTAGATGCCGTACAGAAGGCTCTTGACAACGCTTGGCATGCGTACTTGGGCGGCCAAGCCAAAACCGCCCGTCTGAACTGGGGTGTAGCCCACGTGGTTTGCTTGGATGACATGACAACGCACACGCTGCGCCGTAAGTCGGGATAAGCATTCTGGGGGTCCGGCATATGCCCGAGCCCCCTCCTCAGCTCCAAGGGTCCAGCTTCACTTAGCTGTCTGCCGCGTGCCTGATGAGCATGCAAACCGCCTTGTAGCTCTCCATCACCAGAAGCGTGCGGGCCCCTTGATGCACTCCGTGACCAGAGCAGGTTTCATTGAGCGTCAACTTCGTCTTCACACCCGCCGCGTAATTGGCGCTTGCCACATCGACCACCGTGGTGATCAGGTCCACCTGCACCAGCGCGCTACGCGGTACTACCAGGTCATCGCTGGAATCGTTGACGACAGTCAGGTCGATGCGGGGAGTCGGCATGTTGGGGCGCTGTCAGACCATCAAGGTCTTGCCAGTCTTGTTGGCCATATCGCCCATGCTACTTGATGGCCCTGAAGGAAGTCACACACGCGCATGCCCTGGCGCTCCCCCGAAAAACACACGAGCCCATGGCCCGCAGTCTCACTTTCCGGTTGCTGGAACGAGTGCATAAACGCAAACCAGAGGCCGGAGGAAAGTGAGCCCGTTGAACAGATGACAGTGGCAACTCTCGGGGATGTGGCCATCATCTCCGACAGCGGGGAGCAGTATCTACGCGCAATCAACACAAAGGGCATGAACCGCGACACGCTGGCAGACAGCTTCATTGGTGCAATCCAGGCTGAGCCTTCACGGCATCCCCTGACTTTCCAAAACCCATATCCCGGTGGTCATACGCTGGCTTGTCTCGCAACACACGACTGTTTGCTGAGCCACGTTGTGCTTTTCGGGGTCTTCTACGCCACGTTCATAACGCGCAATCCATCGGGTTATGGCGGCGACTCCAGGGTGTTTTTCATCAACCCGGCATCTAGGGAGTACAACGCCAGCGACTTCAGCTGCGAGGTTGCCGCAGGGCGAATCAAGGGCTTGGGGAGACCTACTTCGCCCAGCGCTTGATGCGGGCTACCAGTCGCGCGATTTCTGGAGGCTCCAGTGGCATTGAGGGAGCAAGTTCGAGACACCTTTCAAGGGTCACATACCCTCGACGCAAGAGCCCCGTGCAAAACTCCTGATCCTTCGGCCTGGCTGCAGCCGCCTTCGACATGAAAAGGTCTTCAACGTCCAAGCACCAGCCAATGAAGCTGTCGGTATTCCCGTTCTGCACCTTCCATAGCCGTTCCTCCCACCCCTGGGGCAGGACTGCAGTCTCTGGGCCCACGCCTTGGGCATAAAACCCGTTCGCAAGGTGAAACTCGGAGCCCTCGCCCAGCACCCCTTCGATCTTCTCCGCAAGCTCAGGCGCGTACCTGGGATAAATGTCAGCCTCTGCAGACATCTTGAACTCGGGGTCTGGGTAGGGAATCTTGCCCAGAATGGACTGGCTCCCGATCACAACGAATTCGTACTCTTCGGTGATCGCACCGCTCGCCCGGATCAGATGCTCCAGTTCGTGGCGATTCATGGAAGGGGCCCTTCCGCACCAAAAACAATCCCCTTCTTGAGAGTTGAAACATGACTCAAGATGCTTTCGCGATCCTCTTTCGAGAGCAACGTGGGCAAAGGAGACGCCTGGCGTAGCTCCTGCGCATGTCTCGAACGGCCCAAAACCTTGCTCCACTTCTTCGCCATGAGGATCTTGAGCCACTCTGCGTAAAGGGTGTGCGAATGCGCGTTGCCACTTTTCATCCAGCGATTAACAGTCTCCTTGGCTTCCTCGATCAGCTCGGGATTGGCCCGCACCCGCTCCACCGCCTTTTCGTGAAGAACCAGGCTCAACAGATCCTGCGCCTGATGCCGCTTGCTGTCCGCGCTGATCATGATTTGAACCTGAGGCGCTGGTCGGTGTGACCGGGCCGCCGCCGTACCAGGCTGCGCTGGATGAACCATATCTCCCGCCAAAAATGCCAAGTCAGCGGCCACGCCTAGAACACCCATCACCCGCAGATAGGTGCCCATGGATGGGCCTGGATCGCCAGCTTCCACCGAAGCGAGTGTCATGCGGGAAATGCCAGCGCGTTCAGCCATCTCGACCGTGGTGAGCTTTCGCGCCTTGCGCAGTCGGCGCAGGCGATCACCCAGCTGCAATAGCAACTGCCGGTGAAGGACGAGAGAATCAGAAGGATCGGGTTTCATTTGGCTAGTATTTTATACAAACGACCTATCAATGTCCATATTTCTAGCCACATGAAAAGGCGCGACCACATAGCTAATGCGACGACAAAGGCTCCTGCTCAATCAACCTTTTGTCATGACATACCAACGCACATGGCCCTCAGGCGGCTGGGGCGCGTCTGGTAACTCGACTGCAGTCACAAGGCGCTGGACCAGCCACATGACCTTCCGGCCCGAGCAAGAGGACCCTTGGCAAGCTTATCCACCACACCATCGTCCCGAATGCCCAAAAGCGGCTGCGGGCACCGCACTGAGCCCCCAACCATGGCGATCTGGGTTCCCAGCGAAGATCGCCCTTGCCCTGCCCTTATCCATGTGGGGCCTCACAAAGATGGCCTCGAAGTCCTCCACAGCCTTCGGACTTGGGGCCATGCGCGTAACGGGCACCTGCGGCTGTGGGCCCGACACAGAGGTACCACAAATGGCCGTCCAGCAGCGCAACGGCAATAGGGATGGCCAGATGTGCATCTCTGCCCGTAGTTCCCGCTTTTCATGGCATCACGAGAACGTCGCCAATCCGAAAGGACGTGGGCGAAGGTCAGGGACATGGATTCTCCGAAACGGGTGCGGTCGGCTGGCGGTACGTGAGGGTTTGTTTCAGGGGTGCGCGCAATCAGGCATAGGGGTGCCAGGGACACCCCGCATCACCTGCGTGCTCACGCGGTACTGCGCGCCGCGCTTGGTCGTGAGCACAGGGGCGTAGCTGTAACCGCCGCTGTAGAAGCTGGATGGCAGTTCGGCCAGGGAGCCCCCGGCCCGCAGAGCGCTGAGAACCTGGTCGAGTCCAGCAGATTTCATTTGGTGGGGGCGCCACGCTCACCCAATCGTCCTCTGCATGGGTATCCTTCGATGCGTCAGTCGTTGCTGGCGCCCCGTTCTGTGGGCCTCTGGGCTGCTTGATGACTCTTATTGCAATTCAATAGCCAATTCAAAGCAGTACGGCAGTTGCTTTGTCAATTTCGATGAAGGAACTGAACCCGCCCAATTCAGCATTTGGATAGCGTCCAATTCGGCATTCAACCCATTCACGGGCTTCCTCTGCTGGGCTCACTTGTCGCTAGGCTTGGGGGGCCTTAGCAGCCGGGACTGGCAAGCGGACGCGTCTGAGCATGTCCGCAATCACAATCATGCGGATGGAGCGCAGGAGATGGCTTTGTGCGCCGACAGTTTCGCGGGTGGGCGTGCCGTTTGGCCCTGTGGCGTCGCGCATAGTGGCTTCCAGCTTGTCGGCGATGTCTTCTGCGGCCTTATCCAGCTTGCTCACGATCTTGCCGATCTCGCGCGCGGCAGTGACCTTGTTGAGCCCCAGCTCCATGCCGGTTTCAAGGAGCTTTTCGAAAGTCACTTCAGCAAAGAAGGTCGCTCCTGCAACGGGAGTGGCCAGCTTTTCGTTGGGCCAGACGGCATCGCCGTCGCTGTAGACCCGCGTGTGATACACCGCCGTACACAGGAGGTCGTAGAAGGGGGCCACTCGCTTACCCTCCTGATCCACCAAAAACGAGATGTTCTTCAGGTGCGAGTCCGAGTTGCCCACCATCGTGTTGAAGATGATCCAGCGGAACACCTCCAAGCGCGCCACCACTTTGTTGCGACACTGGTCGATGAGTTCGTTGAGCTTGGGGAGGGTGGCGCTCGTGTACTTGTTGAATGCAGGCTCATTGAGCAGCTGGATGCCGTCGAGCGCATGCACGCGGTCGGGTTCGATATGCCCAGGCGTTCGGTCGAAACGCTCGATGATGAACACTGGCTCCGGGAGGTACAAGTGCCAGACACTGGGCACGGTGAGCCCCAACCGAGCAGCCAGCAGCATGGTGAACGTTTCGTTGATCACTGAGTGCGGATAGCCCTCGGCTGTCGAATTCGGCTTGAGGATGTGGGTGGATGGCGTGCCTTTCAGGGGCTCGCTCAATTCCTGGCTCTTCGGATCAAAGAGAACCACCATCTTGTGCTGAGCCCCGGCCAGCGACATGCGCTTGGGGGCATCCTTGTTCAGAGACGCCCTCGGCAGGTTGCGGATGCGTTGAGACAGGTCTTCCCAAGTGAGCGGCTGCATGCCTTTTTCAGGCTGCGGTGCGCCCTCAGCCTGCAGCACCAGGGCCCCAGCCGACTCCATGCCCATGCGCTCCAGCATGCCGAAGGCATCCGCGGATTCCACGTTCACCTCTTTCGCCAGCACCTGGCGCATCAGCTCCTCGGGCAGCAGGTTGTCAAAAAACCATTGCACGGGCCGCGACGATGAGCCGTCCACCTGCCAGTCGGTGGATAGCGGAAGAGACGGGGCCAGAGGGAATGCGCCGGGGCTTGCCAACCAGGTGCCGGCATACTGGAACGCCCAGATGTTGTCGGCATCGCGCAGCGTGCCCACCAGTGCTCCGTTGATGAGGACTTGGAGCGTGCGGGTGGTCATTCACGCACCTTTTTGATGATCATTTTGTTCTCGGTGCTGGAAAGGAGAACCATGTTTGATTTGGGTAAAAAGTGCTCAAAGGCCCGCTTCACAGCGGATGCCTGCGAATCTGGCACCTCCAACAGCACCCGGATACCAAGCTCATCGAGCACCTTGAGCACGCGCCCGAACTGAATGGTGTCCTTGCCCTTCTCCAGGTCGCGCAGGAACACATGGCTTACCCCAGGCACATCCTCCTGACGAATACTGTTGACCTTGCGCATAGCGCGGATGGCCACACCGACGCTCTCAACTGACGTTACCTGTATCTGCATGTACACGCTCCTGAATCTCAATGATCGCTTAGTTTTAAGCCATTATGGACCCTGGTAGTAGTCAAACGCAACGATCTATTCGTTTTGACCATCACCAGTGGGTTTGAGGCTTAAAACTAAGCACACCATTCGATTCTGACCTTCAATACATCGTTGAAGCTAGTCTTCGAAGCGAGCGTTGCGAATTTCTAGGATAGGGCTAACGGCGAGCATCCCGGATGCCAACTCTGCGGGAGCTGGTAGCCTGTCATTCTCGAACGCCCCACAATGCTGTGCACCGTCGAATCGAGGAGACAGCGTGAAAGACTGGGGACATCTTTGATCTCGCGCGTCACATTTATCGAATGACGAGTAATGCGCTCTTCCTAGATCCAGGTACGGTTCTTGTCCCGCTCGTAGGTAACTCTTAACGACTCCCTGCTCACTGTTGCTCAGTCATCGGGAACCAGTTTCTGATGTCGTCGTAATCCTGGTGAGCCCCAAGGATGACAACCGAATCGACGTGGTGTTCCTGGGTGTTCAGGTAAGGGACATTGATGGTGCTGCCCTCCACGAGCTGGCACAGCAATGCGTCCTCATCCATGTTCAGGAGAAGCCTGCATTGAAGGGGGCGGCTTGAGTAGATACCACAGACATCATCCTTCAGGAAGGTACAGGGCTTGCCAAACGCTTCCTGCGTCGCCGCCTTGTAGCTCTCGCTGTCCTCATCCACGTTGGCCATCGTGTACTTCCCTGCCAACGGGTTCATCGGCGCACCGGTTTCCTTGGCGATGACCAGTGCCTCGGCTCTGGAGATCATCACGGCGATATGGCAGCAATGTGAGCAACCCTTGCGGCATGCGGCCAACGGCGCAGCACTGCCCGTGACGCTATCAGCCGCCTTGCGCAGCCATGTCACCCGCTTGGCCACAGTGCCGGCCTTGGCAGCTTGGTCGAGGAGCCGGGATTCCTGCCTGCGATCCACACCTTTGAGCGTCTGCAGCTTGGCCTCCACGCGTTCGCGCAAGCCTTCCCATCGGCGCTCGATGCGCCCCATGACCTCGGGGGCGGAGGTTTGAACCTGCCCACCGGGCACGACGAAGTCACTGTCGGTCTTCATGGCTTTACCCCAACTCCAATGGGTTCGATGCCTTCATCCAGCGCGGCACAGCCAACATGACGGTGAAGGGGCAAGTTGGGGGCTCATGTGCGGATACTTGGAGTAGTTGGCGCGACTGATGCCAAGAACTGGCCTTCCACCGCTCCAGGATCAGTTTTCGATGAGAAAGTAGCTATCAACCTCCCGACTGCCGTCTCTTCCTTGAGGTGAGCGAACAATTGGAGATCTACAGCATGTTCACGCTGCTCGGCTTCAAGGCGTAGCTTTAGATCCTGTTGCAGCTCGCCCAGGTCATCCAGCACATTGAGCTCATACGGCACGTAGGCGCAGTCGTCCTCGCTGCCCAGGAAGGCACGCGCGCACCGAGTGTCGCATATCGACAGGGCCGACAGGTCCTTGGGGGACACACTACCTTGCTCCATACAAATTCATCAATCTGGCCATTCACGCATACGGTGAAGGTTTCCTGAGCGTAACCAAATTGGGCCATAGCCACATTGGCGTTAGGGAGAAATAGCTCTGACTGGTTGACTGGTCGCGAGCCCTGCAAGCACGCTTTAGAACCCGTTAGCCCCCAGACTTTCCGCTTCCATTGCCGCCATAGACGGTCGTCAAGCCCTTGGCTCCAACTTCCAACTGCTGGTTTTCAGCGTTGACGTTGCGCAAATTCTTGATGACGAGCAACTGGATCCCGATCTCAGCCTGGATCGGTACCGGTATCCGGCCTTCGGCAAGAGGCAAGGGCTCCTGTTTCTCTGGATCAGGTATGCCATGTGCCACCTTGAGCAGCGCATGAAGGTCATCTTAATCAGCGGGCGTAAGCACATTCTTTACCAGCAAGAGCGCCGCTCCACCAGGCCTGGAGCCCTTTTGTCCAAGCCCATAGTTTCCGCGTCGTCAACATGACCTCTCCTGACTTGTCAGTCATACGATTTCAGTTAATCCATTGAGGCTGGATCTATTGGGTGCTCAATGGCGTTCTCAAACGTGAGAAATTGCCAAGGGGGCGGACATAGAGAAGACTGGCACGCTGGACGGGGAAAGCATCTTCGTGAGGACCGCCTGAATAGAGTCGCCGCGTCCGCTGCGCTCCACAATCTGCTGAAGCTCGCCCACCATGGTCAGCCCCCAAGAAGCCGCCTTCCCCTGATGGGTCAATAGCGTTGGTTACTTCGAGCCCCACGGGGTCTGGGCCCAACGCATCACTAAGCGTGCTCGTACCCTCCTTGGGTCGATGCAATCTGGTTCCTCGGTCAGTTCAATGCACATGATGACCTGAGTTATAAACGATCGTGGATGTCTCGAGCGCCGGGGCTTTGCCCCAATGATGCTCTTCCCTTAAGCCACCGCAAGCTCTCAATTTCGACGTTATCCAAACAACATTTCAAAAAAGCCAGCTCTGCATTGAACATAGCCGCATAACCACACCGCCCAGAACTTTCAGCGCTGAAAGTTCACCCTCGCACCCGCACTCAATAAAAAACACAAATTAGAAATTTTACAAAAATACAATGCACGAACAATAAATTTTACGCACCAACAAAACCGCGACACCCCACCGATCACGCACTCCCCCACGGGGTCCAACCTTCAACCCTCAGCACCAAAAGCCCCGCAACCAATCGCACCAAAACATCGCCGCCCAAACATAGCGCGCACCAGGCAACACAACACCAAAAGGCCGATCAACAACCACCCCTGACTCAACTTTCAGCGCTGAAAGTCAAGCCATAGCAACGATCAAAGCAACACAGAAGTCGTTTTGCAAAAACGCATGTGCGATAAAATAAACAGCATTTTCATTAATTTGTTATTGAATTTCATCTGAGTTTGATACAATCCCCTTCGCGGAGAATCCGGCAAGACTTTCAGCGCTGAAAGTCTGCCAACCTATCAGGAGCAGGCAATGACAGCAAAAGTGGTCACCGTGTTTAACCAAAAGGGCGGGTGTGGAAAAACAACCATTGCGATGAGCCTCGCTGGATCATTCGGGCTTCGCGGATATTCATCACTTGTCGTAGATATGGACCCGCAGGGGACTGCAAGCCGCTGGGCAAGTGCCGCCCCCGAAGAGCGGCCATTTCCAGCTTCTGTGATTAGTCTTGCTCCTATGGAAGGAAAGATGCACAGAGAAGTAAAAAATCACATAGATAAATTTGATGTGATTTTTGTAGATTGCCCACCGGCAATGAATTCTGCAGCCCCCACGTCGGCCATGTTGATCTCTGACTTGGCTCTCATACCGCTGGTCCCGAGTCCGGCGGATATCTGGGCGGCGGAGTCTGCCAAAAAATTGGCGGAGGCAGCACAGGCCAACAACGAAGAGCTCGTCGCACGAGTCGTTGCTAACATGGTCCAGCGCTCGACTTCACTAGCCAAAGAGCTAATTGAATTATTGGAGGAAGATAAGGAATTTCCTCTTCTAAAAACGTCCCTAGGTTCGCGAGCGGCGTTTAGAGAAGCCCAGATTCTGGGGTCAACCGTTCATCAAGTGCCACGCGCCACAGTTGCAATGGAAGAGGTGGATTTGATGGCAGAGGAAGTGCTTCACCTTTTGCACCTTCCTTCGCGCAAAAATTAAGGACAAAAGATGATTTCCAAAGTCGACCGCAAAGCTGCAATGCGAGCGTCCCTTTCGGCTGAAAAGCGGGATGTAAATGCGCGGTTTGCAGCGGCAGATGCCGTGCTTTCCGAGCGTCCAGGTGGCCTTGGAGGTGTGCCCCCCCCCCAAGTCGTCCTCGATGAGGCACAGGCTGGTCGGACTTTCAGCGCTGAAAATACTGGTCCAGCGCAGCAGCGAATTGTGGCAGCTCCTCTTGATAGAGTGCACGAAAACCCACTGAATGCCCGTCACATTTATGACCCTGACATCGTCAAGGAGCTGGCGGCGTCAATTGCAACTCGTGGTCAACTCGTTCCAGCGTCTGCGATCGCGCATCCGACCATACCAGGTGACTACTTGCTGATCGATGGCCACTATCGAAAGAAGGCGCTCGCTGCAGCTGGTCAACACAGCATCGACCTGGTGATTCGCCCACACGAAGGTGATCTCGAGCTCTATCGCGTGAGTTGGGTGCTCAATGAGGAGCGTAGCGCGCAAAGTCCCTTAGACAATGCATTCGCGTGGAGAAAATTGCTTGATAAAGGCTTAGTGCAAACTGAGTTGCAAATCGCTGAGCTCTTGGGAGTGTCGCTCTCGACGGTGAACAAGACCATTGCGTTGCTGAGCCTTCCGACTGCTGTGCTCGACCGAATGCGCGATCGGCCAGAGAAGTTTGGCGTATTCGTTGGGTATGAGATCACGCTTGCTGCCAAGAAGGTGAGCGAGATAGAAGTGCTTGCATTGGTAAATCGCATCATCGAAGAAGATCTGTCGTCGCGTGAGGTCGGCGCCATACGCGCAAAACTCGATACTGGCGATAAACGCAAGCCTAAAGAAACATCGCGCCAATACAAGATCCAACACACTGGCCAACAGATCGGATTCCTCAAAGAATGGGACTCAGGAAAGGTCTCACTTGAGGTCGTGCTTGCCGATCCAAAGGAGAGGGCAGCACTCGTTGCCGAACTCAGAAGCCGTTTCGGTCTGTTTGACTGATCAAGATGTCGGCCAAAAGGTGAGCCTCTACAGGGAGCGAACAATGCTCCCGAAGAGGACCAAGGGCCCATAGAACGGACTGGAGACTCTTTAGGGACGCGAAAAGGGGGTGACTGTCCTTCCCGCCTTAAACCGAGACCTTTGATAGCCCGTATCGGTCCCTTCTTCTTTCTAAGGTGAGTCTTTACGGGGAGTGCCGCTCCACCGTTGTTTCAGCAGTCGGCCTACCAATCCGTCTCCACCGCCGGAGTGCAGTGCCAGAGCGACCTGCGCTTGCCAATCCTCAAAAGGTGAGCCTTTTCAGGGACCCGTCGCAATCGTCAGCGCGAAGGACCGGGGGAAGCATTCGAACACCCCGATATGTATTAAGGTGAGCTTTTACGGGGGCTAAAGCCAGGCCCGGAAACCGGAGCGAAATGTTTGCAGTCTGCATTCGGCGGATCATCACCCCGAAACTCCCAAAAAGCGCCATATGGATGCCTACTTCATCGAGCCAAAGGGCATGTAAAGGCTCAAAGGTGAGACTCCACAGGGACTAGAAATGGCGCCCTAATGAGATTCCAGCATCTAGGATGTGTGCACTCACACACAGGGAAGAGTATTTAACAGCTATCTTGCACACAAAGGTGAGTCTCATCAGGGACCAGCGCGGATGAGGTTCCACTATGCGTAGCCCGCACGGCTTCCTGTAAAGATTGGGTATAGGTGAGCCTTTACGGGGGGGCCTGATGAATCTAGGCGATTCTGATTGTGGCTGGGGAGAGGGGCAGGAGTCGTTTTCGATTTGACCTCGTCTGGTGAGCTTTTACAGGGAGCAAGGGAATGATGCTCTACTGATGGGCAATTGGGCATGGTCGAATTCCTTCTGGACTCTGGTGAACTGGCTGTTTTGCATTGGAATTCACTCGTTAGGCATCCACGCTATTGAGGATTCTTTGTATTGAACATCCTTGGAAACCTTAAATACAATTTAAACATCGCAAAACCTAAGCCCCACGCGGTTTTCCGCCTAGTGAGGTGAGTGGATTCGGGGACCAAGGTGAGCCAATACGGGGAGAGAGGTGAGTGCCCCCGGGGACAGGCAACATCTATGGTGAGAATTAACAGGGACCATAAGTGAGTGGATTCAGGGGCAAAGTGCGCAAAGGTGAGCTTCTACGGGGAGTGGGCGACACGGTAGCTCCTTGAACTCGCCTAGAGCTCATGAACTTTTTCTTGGCGAGCTAGCTTCCACCTAATGATCGGGTTGGCCGAATGAGCGGTCTGCAGCCCAGCGTAGGCTTGCCTCATCACCTACGAAAAGGTGATGAGGCCACAAACCGATACAAAGGTGAACCCTCGACGCTTCCATCGAAAGGTGAGAGAATCGCGCCAAAATTTCACCGATAGATCCGGTCGCATGGCAGCGCGCACCAAGCACCGGTCAGGAAAGGTCGATGCCGATGGCGAGGAAGAGCAAGGCGAAACCTGGGGAGGTCATCACGATCGACGCCAGCGATGTGAGGGAGTTTCGCAAGACCAATGAGGCTATTGGATTGCGGGTCGTAGAAGGCAATCTCTCGCTGCTCTCTCGTAAGGTATTCAATGTGATGATGTACCACGCCCAGGAGATGAAGGTTCCTGGGCTCAATGCACCGATCAACACCGCTGCAGCCAAGAAGTACTTCTGGATTCCGCTTTCTGACCTTGCCCGGGATGCGGCCTACGACAGCAAGGATGTGCAGTACCTGAAGAAGCAGCTTGAGGAAATGCAGAACATTAAGCTGCTCATGGAGAACGAGCGACAGTGGACGAGTGAGCGACTGGTCTCTTCGGTCACCTTGGTTAATCCCGCTGGGCTGAACAAGCATGCAGGGCAGGTGTGGTTTGGATTCGCTTTTCCTCCTGAGGTGCACGAGCTGGTGATGGCGCCTAGCACTTACACACGGCTTTCGATCGTGTACCAAAGCTCGCTCAAGTCAGGGTCTGCCCTTGCTTTGTATGAAATCTGCCGTCGTTACGCGACTAATCCATCCAAGGTGACTTTCATCCAGACTTATGAGCACTGGTACGGTGTGATCACAGGCAATCCTATATCTGAGTCGACACCGCCCGTCTACAAGTACTTCAAGCGGGACACCCTGAGGCCCGCCATCGCTGAAATCAACGCGCTCACTGACATCAACATCGAACTGATTGAGCACAAGAACGGCCGGCGCGTCGAGAAGCTGCAGTTCAAGGTCGAGCAGACGAAGCAAGCCCAGCTTGAATTCCCGGCGCCGCCCATCATCGACACGGAACTCATGACGAGGGTGATGAAATTCGGTTTCAGCCAAGCGGACGCCAGCGACTTGGTCGCGCAACACAGTGACGACCTCCTGCGCACGGCCATTTCTCGGGTGGAGGCACGCGCAGAGTCGAAGGGAATGACCCCGCTGGAGACCCCAGCAGGCTACTTCCGCTGGACGCTCCAGGACTTGGTGCGTAACCCGACTCCTGTACCTGCACTGGCATCACCCAAGGCTGCCCCCTCGTCTAGCAAGGCGAGCGGTCGCAGTGTGATGGAGCGATTTCTTGCCGCCAGGGCTATTGAGGCCCTTGGGGTCTACAAAGAACTTGACGATAGCGAGCGCAAGGCTCTATTCGAGGCGTTCAAGTCACAGAACGCCAACAAGACGTTAAAGCTGGACAAGGGGCTTGATAGCGCTGCAGTCCGTGGCATTTTTGCGCCTTGGTACGCCAAACAGTTGTGGGGAGAGCCAACGGCCCAAGCGCTGGCTCAGTTTATCGAGGAGTATGGAGCTACGTCCAGTTAGCCAGCGCTGGCTGGCGTCGTACGTTGTGGCCGGAGACGAACCAATTTCTGCCGCTTCAACTCAATACCCCGGCTGGAAAATGGTTGCATTCTTATGTTGTTCGCATATTAATTATGTCCACGTAACGTGGACATTCAAAAAAATGGACGACAAAGGCTGGGCTGCTGCCGGTTTCGATGACACCTTGTTAAGGTGGAAGATGAAACCGGAGGTGGTTCATGGAGAGAAGAAGGACATTCAGCCGCGAGTTCAAGCTCGAGGCGGTCAGGCTGGTCACCGAGCGTGGCGTGGCTGTGGCCCAGGCAGCCAAGGACCTGGACGTTCACGAGAACGTGCTGCGCAAGTGGGTTCGTGAGTTGCGAGAGGAGCCCCAGGAGGCGTTCCCTGGCAACGGCAAGCAGAAGGCCCAGGACGCGGAGATAGCGCGACTGCGCAAGGAGGTTGCCAAGCTCAAGATGGAGCGCGACATCCTGAAAAAAGCCGCGGCCTACTTCGCGAAGGAGTCGATGTGAAGTTCGGCTTCGTGGCGAAACACCGAGGGGCCTGGCCGGTCAATCTGATGTGCGAGGCGCTCGGTGTCTCGCGGGGTGGCTTCTACGCGTGGCTCACACGGCCCAGGAGCCAGCGCAGCCTCAGCGATGAAGTGCTGGGCGCGCAGGTCCACCAGAGCTTCGTGCGCAGCGACCGCACCTACGGCGCGCGCCGTGTGTGGCACGACGTGTTGGAGCAAGGTCAAGCCTGTGGTCTGCACCGCATCGGCAACTCATGCGAGAGCAGGCACTACGAGCCAGGCCCCGACGACGTGGACTGCCCAAGGACCGGGGCACGCGCAGCGCGGTGGCCGATAACGTGCTGGACCGCCAGTTCCGGGCCGATGGCCCGAACCAGAAGTGGGTAGCCGACTTCACCTACATCTGGACAGCCGAGGGCTGGCTGTACGTGGCGGCGGTGCTGGACCTGTACTCGCGGCGCATCGTGGGCTGGTCGATGCAGGAGAGCATGACCTCGCAGCTCGTGGTGGATGCGCTGATGATGGCCGTGTGGCGGCGAGGCAAGCCGGTGGCCTTGTTGCATCACTCGGACCAGGGTAGCCAGTACACCAGCGAGCACTTCCAGAAGCTGCTGGATGAACAAGGCATCACTTGCAGCATGAGCCGGGCCGGTGAGGTCTGGGACAACTCGGCCATGGAGAGCTTCTTCAGCTCCCTCAAGACCGAGCGCACGGCCAGGAAGGTGTACCGCACACGAGGGCAGGCCCGTTCAGATGTGTTCGACTACATAGAGTGCTTCTACAACCCGACGCGCCGGCATTCGACGCTCGGCTATCTCAGTCCCGTACAGTTCGAGAAAGCTCAAGAAGCTTAGGTCGGTGTCAACGGAACCGGCAGCAGCCCAGGCATCTTTGAGAGTGCTCTAGAAGCAATAGCGCCAGTAATGCAGTTCGAGGTGAATCGTTCCGGGATTCTCGGAGGCTGTTTGGTTTAAGTCAGCCCACTTCCGCAGTGGCCTGACTGGCGAGTTACCGGTAGTGGTTTGCCTCAGCTTCTGCCGGTGGGACGTACCCTATGGGTTCGGGCAGGCGATGGTGGTTAAACTATGACCCCCATTCGAGCGTGGCGAACTCCACGGCTTCCTTTGTTTTCCATGGCGCGCGGTGATGGATTAACTCGGCCTTGTAGAGACCGTTGATGGTCTTGGCCAAGGCGTTGTCATAGCTGGCGCCCTTGCTGCACACGGAAGTCTCTATGCTCGCTTCAGCCAGTCTTTCAGAGTACCGAATGCTGGCGCATTGCGACCCGCGGTCACTGTGGCAAATCAAGCTTCCATCGCGCTCAGGCTGCCAGATGTAAAGGGCTTGCTCCAGTGCATCGAGCACGAAGTCCGTGCGCATTGAACTGCTTACCCGCCAGCCCACGATACGGCGGGCAACACGTCAATCACGAAGGCTACCTGCCGTTCCGTACGTGAGGAGGAGCTTTGCTGTTCCACCTGCTGTCCCAAGCTGTACGAGTGCACGAGCGTCGTGATAACCACCAACCTGAGCTTCAGTGAGTGGGCCAATGTGTTCGGAGATACCAAGATGACCACGGCGCTGCTGGACCGCATCACGCATCACTGCCATATTCTGGAAACCGGTAACGACAGCTACCGGTTCAAGAACAGTTCGGCACAGCAGCCACAGACCCACCAAAAAGGAGAAGACAACCAAGAACTTATCCACAACGTGAGCATGAAGTTCACGAACCAGGGTGGGTCAGATCGAGATGGAAATGGCGGGTTAGTTTTGGGGAAATCAACAGTCAGCCACCGCCCCCGCTAGGCAGGCCAAGCGCAGCGACTTCTTTCTGGACTTCGGCCAAAACAACCGAGACGTCATCTAGCGATGGAGAAGTGGCAAATGAAATTGCGAGCAGGGTCAGGGGATGGACGTTCAAAGCGGTGGCGATCTGCTCCACTTTTCCCAACGTGGGACTTTTGGTGCCTCGCTCTAGACTGCTGATGTAGGTTCGACTTGAAACAGAGGAGAAGTCCTCTTGGGTGTACCCCCGTGCGCGACGGATTACCCGCAGAGCCATGGCGATATTGTTCAACGCATTTGAATGAGCTTCCATCTCCGCGATTAGGAGACTTTGAACACAATAGGGCTACAATCTATAGTGTTCAAATTTTGCTTGACCAATGATTTCTTACTTTCGCAGTGTGCTTGCTGGGCTAGCTAGAGTCTCCCGCCGAAGAGCCCCAATAGCTAGTCTAAGTTTTGTACGACCATACTTCTTTGTTGAGTACCGTACAGAAAGCATTGGCGGAGGCATGAAGAACATTTTTTTGTCGAATGAAGACCTATTGCTCGACTTTGTGAAGCAAGGTTCTTTGCAAGGCTATATTGTGGTTCGCGTGAGGGTAATGTCACCTGGATACATGCATGATTCAAAATTTTGGCATTTTGAAGATCTCATAGCTTTATGGGAGGCTGAAGAACCTAATATGTATGAGCCGGCTCTGCTGTACACGCTGTCAACTGGTGTCGAGTTGGTAAAATCAGCTTCCTTCACGCCAATAGAGCATTTGGGAAAGCGCAAGTTGATATATCGGGCCCCTTAAGGCCAGGCAGTAGCAGCTATATGTTCCATTTCTCTCAAAAACTGCTGAGCAGAGCCTCCTGAAACGTGTTTTCTCTACAGTCGATTGCGGATATAACGATGACCGAGTTCTTTAATAATCCTGTTGCTGTCGGAATGAGCCTGTTCGGTCTGCTTCTGCTAGTGGGCTCCACATTTTCAAAAATGCAGGCTCGTTGGGAGCGGAAACACTTTCGCAATGACGCTCTTTGATTGAAAGCTGAGCCTCGTTGTTTTTAGGAATCAAATTGAATCGACAGGAGGAGCAAAAGAACGCTTTTCCCATCCTTCATAGGTTCTGTGATTGATTGAGTATCAGTCCTACATTATTTAGTTGCGCATATCACCATGGGCTTATTTGTCTCATGCCAGCGATAGCATAATTTATTGGTGTACGTCTCTGCGCAGGGGGTCAGAACTAAAATAATTGGAATAGCCTTGACTGCGTTGTACCAACGACATAAGCTGCACTATGTGAACAAAGCGCATTCGTTAGCCTTCGGCCTGACTACCGCCCAACTGCAAGAGTTGGCCAAACAGGCTGTCCGTGACGCCATAACCAAGAACGTTCAGGCGGGTGTTTCAACAACCGTTCTGCTCAACGGGCGTGTGCAATCGCTCGATGCAAGTGATCTACGACTGCAGTCGCTCTTGAACGAACGGGACGCGACTGGCCACGAGTCGTAGTGCGGAGGAACTTCATCTGGGCTGCTGTGCCCGTCATCGAAATCTCGAACTTCGTAGGGGTCATGGAGGCCGACCAGCTTTGACAACTGAGGTTGGCTCTGCGGGGGAAGCGTCCCGCGACTCCGAATTGCGGAATAAATGCTCCTATTTGGCGGTTCATATATCGGAGCATATAGGGGCAGCGGGCTACTTCAGGCTGATCTGAGCCATTAGCATTTCAGTACCTGAACGGCAGCAAACGCCAACACCACTCATTGAACTCCAACGTTGCTGACCGGCGGCTTGATCGTCGGAACCAGTCAGTCGAACGTGGAGCAGGCCAAGCAAATACCCGAACGACAGCTTATGCGCGCAGCGACAGACTCCTGTCAACCTTTCGCGGCTGCGAGTCAGCGTGCTTGAAAGCGGTAACTCAATTCGCCGGGTGGCGGGCAACGCGTGACTTGAATGGGCAAACGTCCGATCTGTGGCGGCTCACTCGCCATAGAAAATATCAACGCAAGGCTGAACGGGCGCAAGTTCGCCGGCACTGCCCGTGCCAACGTCTGCGACCAGGCTAAGAGCAAGGCGGGCGCACAACTTGAGCTTACAAGGGCGTTGCGAAAGTCTCCAAATGACGTAGCAGGCGTCGTACGAGCGGTTCGTATAGTGCTCATTCAAGCAGCCAACATTAGCGCCAGATGCTCTCAATGCCCAATCAAGCGGCTGACGACTTTGGAGACAGCGCTCAGGAGGGTCATGTCGTCGCCATCAAGGTCAGCTTGGCCAAGATGCTTCCAGAGGGCGATGGCCGAGCACATCAGCAGGATGGCGACTCCGGCCCATTGACAGGGCCAGATAAAGCGTTGCCACAGAACTTGGTCCAGCAATTGTGCAAAGACCTGGGCGGTGGGGCCCTTGAGACTGGCCTTCCGCTCAGCCGTCCAGGCCAACATGCAGGTCGGCAGCGCTGCATAGAAGACTACAAAGCCAATCACGCCGGTACAGAGGGCGCCAACCGGGCTGAACTTCGCGGCGATGTGCGCCATGTCGTCCACCGCGGAGGAAAGGCCGTCTTGCCGAGGATGGCCGTAGCACCGCCTGCTCATGTTCCCTCCCTTGCCCGGCCCGCCGGCTGCATCGCAGCTTGAACGAAGGCAGTCTGCAGCCCTTGGTATGTCATGGGTGGTGCACCAGTACGATGGCGCAGGCTCTTCATCTGCACATCCAGGGCGGCATAGACCAGACCACCGTGGAGCGGACGCATCACCTCGGTCAAAGCCATTGCAGCCGCCAGTACGCCGACAAACGGCGTGGCGACCGCGCGGGAGGCTAGTAGCGTCATCCCACAGATGTCTTTGCGCTCGTCGGCAAGCTTCTTGTACGTGTCGTTCAGCTCGGTGGCTGCTTGCGCGGTGGATTCAGCCGTCCAAATTTGTGATGGCAGGCGCGGGCCCGGGAAAGTATGCAGGCGAATGTTGCGGAAGTCGCGATATCCGCTGCCCAGTCCGGTCTCGACGACCTGCGAAAACTCGGCCGTGTCGAGGTCGCGGCGCGCAGCCACGTTGTCAACGCCGAACAGCGCCGTAGTCGGCTCGTCGCCCATGACTCGATGTCCGGAGCCGAACCGGCGCTCGACCAGCGCGGTGCTGAAGCCGGCAGTCTCGAGGCGGGTCGCGACCGCCCTGACCTTCGGTTTGAGCAGGTCAGCCGCCCATAGCAGCAAGCAGGTGCTGAGGTTGGACTTGGCCGCCTTGTCGAAGTCCTGGAGGACCAGGTGCGGGCGGCTGTCGGTCGGGTAGGGCAGCATGCCCAGCGCCCACGCATAGGCTTGGCCGAGGTGGCCCAGACCGACGAGCCACAGGGCCTTCGGCAGGTAGGCGAGCTCGGGGCCCTTGTGCGCGTCGCCGCGCCAGTCTGCGACGGCCAACGGGTTCCAGAGGGACATGCCGACGCTGCGGTGGCCAGAGTCGGCCAGGTCGCCGCGGACGTGCATGAAGGCCTCGTTGACGCCTAGCGCCGCGGCGCCGATGCCAGCGAGCGGGTTGTCGTCAGCGCAGGTCAGCCCGCCGCCAGCGCCGACGGGCGCAATCTCGAAGCGCCAATGGTCCCAGCTGAGTTGGACGCAGAAGGCCGGCAGCGCGTCCTCGGGGGCGACGCCGAGCACCAGGGTCGGCAGCTCGGTCGTAGCGTTGTTGACCACCGCGGCGCCGAGTTCCTCCGCAACGCCGCAGGCGCTGCGACCTTGATACAGCGGGACGTCGAGGGCATGGTCCAGGTCGCCGTAGACCTCGACGCCGCCAAGGAAGGCACGCACGGCCGTGTTCAGCGCGGTCAAGAAGCAGGCCTGGCCAGCCAGCGTGTTGACCCAACCATGACCGAGGTGGATGCGCAGCCTGTAGCGCGAGAACAGCGCCACGGCCTCCTCGGGCGACGCGACCTCGCCGGCGTCCAGGGCCATCTTGGCCAGCCGGTGCATGGAATCAGCGTTGAACTCGGTCATTGAATAACTCCAGCATCGCTAAGTCGCAGGAGGAGGCCGACATCGGAACCCGAATACGACGCCCACTGATGGTTGCCTTGGTAGACGTAGAACCCGAGGTCATGCGGGCGCGGACTGCCCTTAGCAAACCTGGGCACTATGAGGGCGATGTGGCCCTTCAGCGCGACCATGGGATTTGTGCGGTCCGAACGGCTCTGACCGGGGTCCAAGGGATGCGTGTGCACGTCGGCCACAACGGTCATGCCAGCGTCGCGGCAGACCTCCCAGAGTCTGGCGAAGCTGTCGGCCTTCAGGGACACGTAGTCGTGGTTGAATGAGTCGGCTTGCAACTGCTCGTAGGGCAGGAACCGCGCCACCACGCGGCCAGCGTCGGTCTTGTGCCCGAGCAAGAAGGCGCCGCTTTCGCGAACGCCGGCGCCTTGCGCGCGCAGGTGTGCCATCAACTCTGACCAGAGGGTGGCCGGCATATCAAGCAGGGGCGCAGGCGTAGTCGCGGCTTTGAAGAAGATCATGAACCACCTCCAGGTAGTGAGTGATGCCCTTTGCGGGCTTCCAGATGAGCTGTGGGTACTGGGCGAGCCAGCAGTCGTGGCCGACGATGCTTTCGCGGTCGCAGGGGATGTAGAGCGCATCGCCGTTCTTCCAGCTGGACTTGAAGGCCAGCTGCAGACGCTCGCCGCCTTGCGGCCACTTATCGAATGCCAGCTTGCTATCCGTCGAGATGTCCCAGAACGTGCCCGTGGGCGGCGTCGTCGGAAAGCCGCGGCAGTCCAGGCGCAGCGTGTATTCGCGGCGGTCGCGGGCAATTACGTTGATATAGACGAAAGGCCATTCCAGCTTCACGAACTGCCAGCGTTTGCGGTCCTCGCCCGAGAGAAGGCGTGCCGACGCGAGGTCGGCACGCAGAGATTCCTCATCCGGTGCCATACCTCCCCCTTAGCCGTTGATGCGGTGCGCAGGCACCAGGTCGAAGGTGACCTCGCACTGCGGGCACTTCGTCAGTGTGCCGATATGGACGTCGACGTCGGGCTGCTCGGTCGTGCCGGCAATCTGCAGGACGTGCTCGGCGATGTCACCGGGCGCCATGCCCAGCTTCTTGCCGGCCCACAGGCGCACGCGGCCGACGGTGGTCGCCGGACGGAACTTGTGGTGCACGACTTCGGCGCCGAAGCGGACCAGCACTTCCATCTGCTTGCAGCGGTGGAGGTGCACACGAACGCCATGCTCCTTCTTGAGGTGCTTGACGTGGGTCGCGTGGCCGTGGGCGTCGTCGTCATCGTCCTCGACCGAGAGGGTAAGGTCGGACACATCCGTGCCGGCCGGCACCAGCGCCAGGACGGCGTGCTTCAGCTCAGCGACGGTGGCCTCATCGTTGACTTCGACGAACTTGATGTCAGAGAAAAACTCCGACTGGATGTAAACGCGGGTGGGCATTTCTGCTTCCTTTTCCAGCTAGGTGAACTGCGCGGGATGCGCTGCTCCTACTGGGTAAGTCGCAGGAAGGCCTGGAAATCGGAAACTCGTGGGTAGGGGCGGCTCAGGCCGGGCAATGCAGGAAGTGCCGGCACTTCGGGCACTCGTACTGGTTCGGGCGTTCCTCGAAGTTGGCAGCCAGCAGGCCCTCGGCTGCCGCCATGGCGAACTTGTTGTTCCACCTGGGGCCGTCCGGCCACAGCGTCTCTTCCTTGCCGGTGCTGAGTACGTGGAGACGCGCGGAGAACGAGAGGTTCGTGTTGGCCGCCGCCAGGTATTTCAGCATCCAGCTGATTGCAGACCTTTGCCGCCCGAGCTTACCCGAGGGCTTGGTGCGGACGAAGTGAATCGTGTAGTTGTCACCAGACTTTGAAATGCGGTGTGCCGTCACGTTAATTTGTAGCCCTGCGCACGTGACTTGAAACGGTTTGGCCATGGCGGCACGCTGTGCTCGTATCAAGTTGCGTCCTGCGGACAGCAGACCATCTGCGTACGCACGCAGGTGAGTGAGCGAATCTTTGTAGGCGTGCCCCAGCGATACCAGCGTCCTTTCGACATCATCGGCAGCGACCGAAGGGTCGGCTCCGTAAGGAACAAAAAGCTCGCGCATCACCGCGCCCTCAATCAAGGCCGCGGGGTGTAGCCCCGATGCCGGCTTGAGATTCTTGACGTAGTCGTAGTAGTAGCTTCTTGGACAGACCATGTAGGTCATGAAGCCAGGAAACTCACAGTGATGAGCCTGATGGCCGCCTGTGGCCTTGGCTTTGGCGATGACTGCTTTGGGTGCTGTCGCGAACCCTTGAACAGACTGGAGAAGATGGGCAGCGTGCTCGATTGCGCTCACACATTGCGCCTTGGACGCGCCTTGGCTTTCATACAGGACGAGATGCTCGCGTGCCCGCGAAAGTGCGACATAAAGCTTGTTCGAGGCTTCAGTTTCTTCCTCAAAGTTCTCGCGGTGTTGAAGGGACTGCAATAGCGACTCCGGCACAAGGTTGGGGTCTGCGGCCATCCGGAAATGCTTGGCGTCGATGTCGACAAGATGGACTGTCTCGAACTCGAGCCCCTTGCTGCCGTGGATGGTCATGACAGCTACCGCGTCGAGACTGTCGGCCTCCGGCGGCGGAACGCGTAGCTCGCGGTCATCGCCGATACGCAGGCGTCGACGCAGGCGGGAAATAAAACTTCCGACGGTCTGATACACGTGACCGCCATCGGGAACGCGCAGGAAATAGATCAGCTGCCACAGGGCGATGCGCCGAGTAATGTCGAGTATTCCAGTGCCAGCCAGATGCGGCGCTAGGACGCTTGTTCGGTCGAGCAGCAGAGTGCAGATGACCTCCCAGGGCGAGTCTTTCGACGCAAGGCCTTGGAAGGCGGCCTTCCAGCGCAGAAGGGCAGCCGTGCCTTTAGCCGAAAGTCCCTGCGGCGGAGAATCTAGCCAGGACAGAGGTTCTGGTCGAGAGTTGTCGAGCCAGGTGAGGATGAGGTCGACGTCCGACGCTGGCATCTCTAGGCCCGGCAGACGCGAGATGCGCAGTAAGCCGCTACCAGACCGGTCTATGAAGACCTGCAGCAACGCCAGAAGGTCCTTAGCCTCGGAGCGCTGGAAGATGTCCCCAAGGTGGAGAGCCGGTATGCCGGCGGCGTTCAGGGCATCGGCCGTGTCGCCACAGGTATTGTGAGTGCTAGCCAGTATGACTTGGTCTCTGTATGCGACGCCTAGTTTGTGAATACGGGCTACGTTGGCCGCGACTTCACCGCGAACGATGTCCTCGGTTGCGCATTTGACATGGATAGGTTTTACGCCGCTCGCGCCCCGGGCAGGCTCTACATCGTCGAGCGGAAGTATGAGCTGTAGCGGGTGAGTCGCACGCCCCGAGTGTTCGAAGACTCGTACGACCTCTTCGTAGCTGCGCCGGTTCTCGTTGAGCGGAAAGGGCTCGTGGTCGGGATAGTCGTCGCCGAAGTTGACGATGCTGCGCATGGATGCGCCGCGGAAGCGGTAGATGGCTTGACGGGCATCGCCAACCACCCAGAGCGTTTCTGCACGGGCGGCAAGGGCCTTCACGAGTTGGGCGCTGGCCCGGTTGACGTCTTGGTACTCGTCCACAAGGATGTGCTTGAACCGACCAACGCTGGCGTTGAAGCTGTCGTAGTTGTTCTTCAGCGCGAGCGCGGGTAGCATCACGAGGTCGCCCATGTCCACAAGATTGGAGTTGGCCTTCGTCTTCTCCTCGTAGCAGCTGTAGAGCTTCGCTACGTCGCGTCGCTTGACAAGCAGGTCGGCCGGCGTGTCAGCGGCGGACTTCTCCACGGCTGCAGCGTAGGTGGCGGCGTCCGCGAGCTCGTCTTTCGCTCGCTGGATAGCTTCCACGACGGTCTTCAGCCAGTCGAGTGGGTCACCCAAGGGGTTGAACGCTTGCAGACCAAGGCTGTAGATGTGCGGCTCCAGCACCGCAATATTGGCCATCTTGTCGGCGACGCCGAAGCGGGGTTTCAGGCCAAACTGTTCGCAGTTCTTTCGCAGGAACTCCAGCCCGAACGCGTGAAAGGTACCGACCCAAATTTCGTGCGCCTTTTCGACGCCCAACTGCTGCAGCCGGTCCACTAGCTCTCGTGCCGCTCGGTTGGAGAAGGTGAGTAGTAGCAGTTCCTCTGGCTTGGCGCCTGCTTCCAACAGGTGTTGTACCCTCAGCAGCAAGGTAGCCGTCTTGCCTGTGCCTGGGCCAGCTTTCACCAGCGAGGTCTTGGCTTTGGACTGAGCCGCCGCAATCTGCTCTGCCGTTGGAGTGATGACCTTGGCGGGCTCTGGATCCTCTTCAGCTGGCTCTGGTAGCAGCAGGCCATCGAGCAGTTGTTGACGGACCAGCTCTAAGGGAAGGTCGAGTTCAATCGTTAGCTGTTCTGCCGTCTTGCCGGCCAGGAAAAGGGACCGGGCCACTTCTCTGGGCAACAGCGCCTCGCGTGCGAAGACGTTGGCTTGCAGCTCGGCACGCTCCCGCGCGCCGTAGGCCTCGACCTTCTGGGCACCGAACGTGTCGCTACCCTCTGGCTTCAGTATGGTGTCGACAACCTTGTGGCAGCCTTCGTGCCCGTAGTGGTGGAGCCTCCAGTGCCCGAATTCATGGGCGACGAGAAAGGCTCGCTCACCCGTTGATACGTCATTGCGGACAACTATCTGGCGGAACTTGACCTCCAGCACGGCGTCGGCGCCACCAAGCGCCTTATCCGATGGATTGGCGTCCGAAATCTGGAAATCCTCAGCATCCTCACTGGCGGCGGCATCAATGATTGCTTTAGAGGCAATGCCAGTTTCGGCAGCCCTCCCGAAGAGGTCCTGCCGAAACCGTCTCGCCTCCTCGCGAGCGCGATGAAAGGGTGTCACGAGGCGTCTTCCTCCGTCTGAAACCCAAGGAGCCGCTTCTTCTCGTCCTCGCTCTCTGGCAGGGAGCGGACGGCACTTTCCCAGGTCTCCAAGCCAGGCGCATTGGGCTGGCGGTTTGAGCTGTAGTTTCTTGCGCCCGCGAACTGCGGGCCAATGCACTGACGCAGGTCTGCCGGAGCCACGTTCAGATGCTTTGCCAAGTCCCGAATAACTCTAGGCGGGACGTTGGTGATGGTCGTGAGCACCTTGGTCAAGAGCAGCGAACTGGCGAATCCGGCAGCGGTCGCAGCCCGCCCCAGTTTGCCGCCAGCCAAGGTCGAAATGGCGCGTTTAGTGGCTTCGAGTTCAGAGGTTTGCGCCGTCTTCCCATCAAGTTCGTGAATGCGATTGAGAACGTAGCTCTGCAGCCGCGACACGTCATCCGTGGTCATCTTCGGGAGTGAGGCGTCTTCTATGGGCTCCGGCGATGCCTCGTAAGCAGTCCAGAGCGCCGCGAATTCCACGATGTCATCGCGATACTCAGGGTGCGCTTCGCAGACACGAAGCACTTGGGCAGGGGTAGGCTTGCCCGCCGAGTAGAAGAGCTCGTCAAGCACTTCGTCGAGCGACAGCCTCCGGTTTGGCGTTGTCATTGCTTGAACTCCTTGTCGATTTTTGCGAGCGCACTTCTCTTGTAGTTGTTCACGCTCTTAACGGTCACCTTGAGTGCTGCAGCTATTTCCTGGACCTGCCAGTCGGCGCAGTTGAGCAGCGTATAGGTGGCGTATTCCCTCTCCGTGAGGATTTCGAGTAGGCGGCTGTTCGCGCGTTCGAACGCCTGCTGCCGCGCAGCGAGAAGGTCCGGTGTGTTGTGGTCTTGCAGTTCCTCTAGGTCGTTGGTCGCAGATACCGCCTCGTCTTCACAATCCTCATCGACGTCCAAGCTGGACTGCTGCGTGCGCTTCTTCGGCAGCAGGGTTCGCTGAAAACTAATGGCCCGCCGTTCAAAGAACTGTCCGAACGCCTTCTCCGCATGCGCTGCGTCGTTGGCGTTTGAAAGCAATTGCTCCCAGATGTAGGAGGCAAGCTCGTGCGTCGCTCGTTTGAGGTCGTCGATGAGCCCGGGGAAGATGCGCGCCCTCAGGACAAACTTGCGCGACCGTTCCAGCAGGCGCTCGTTGAATGCCTCGGCCAAAAGCCCGATTCTGGTCGCGTCGCCCTTGGTGCGCGCTCGCCTGAACAGGCTGAAGATCTGCTCGTCGGCGACGAAGATCGGGTCGCGTTCCCAGTCAATGCGCGCTAGCCTGGCCCGCAGAGAGCGGTCATCGAGGTCCTCTAGGACCGTGTCAGGTTCTCGTGTGTACATCGTTCTTTTCCACTGATCATGCGAACACCCCCTCCCGGTTTTTCAGGGGATGCCCCCCTCACATGACTAAGTCGCAAGAGAAGCCGGAAATCGGAAACCGCTGGGCGTAGCAGGATGAAATGACCCGCTAAGGCTGGCCCGCCGCAGTGAATCTCCACTAGCCCAGTATGCGACAACTTTCGTTACATGTGCATGGATAGAGCCATTTTGGGGACCTGGTTACGTCGGTGTTCGCGATACCTCAGCCCTTGTTGGCGCTACATGGACGGCGTTGGGTCAATCTCGCGAACCGCAATTGCGCCCTCCTGTCGATGGTGTTCCACGAGTTGACCATCCTGTTTCGCTGGAGCCAATTTACCTGTCTGCGCAGCAGCAAGTTAGCACGTTGAACAGCGGCCAGGACGCCTCTATGGCTGCTTCACCACCGACAGCGATACTCCCAGCTGACATGTCGACAGCACAGTCAATGACGGCTTCTTGACCCAAACCGCGACCCCGGCAACCTGCTCAGGATGACAGCAACCGCTGCAGAATCGATTTCGGCGTGGCAATTTCAGACCCATCTGAGTCATTGCCGGTCCCGTATTTGCACTGTTCCCCCGCCGCAGGACCTTGAATGGTTCGATGCGGCATCGAAACTCGACAGCTCGGCTGAGCGCCCACGGCTGGTACCGCCGCTCTCCCGCTCTGCTCCAGGGTCATGCCGACCGTGTTTGTAAGCACGCTGTACCGGCCCGCAGCTCAGCACGCGGACGATTTACCGGTGGACGACTTGTCCAGTGGCAGCCGCTGGGCGGCATCTATGATTCCAAGCGGACCAGACGAGCCTGTGTTTACGGCTAGCCGTCGGGTTGCCATGTGGGGTCCGTATCTTGGACAAGTGGCACCCAGGCAATCCTGCCGATCCTCTAGTACCTATGAATCAAAATCTAAGCCAGGCACTTGCAGAGCAGCTGCAGAGCTCCACAAAAAATGTCGACGTGTTCCTGGCACTGGAAGCGCTTTGCCTCGCTGCTCCCGCAGTGGCCTTCGACGCCATCACGAAATTCCTACGGTCTGCGCCGGCAAATCAGCTGCCCCTGGCCAGAAATGCACTGCTGGTGTTGGCGGATCGTTCTCCCGCGCTCTTGGTGAGCGCGACGCTGGACGAAGACGCGAAAGTGGCGGACGCGGCCAAGCAGGCCTTGATGCTCCGCCCCTCCAATGATGCGTTGCCCCTGTACCTGCGCATGGCCAAGTCCAAGAGCGTTGACGAAGCCTGCTCGGGTTTCATGTACCTGGGCCGAATCTCCTCGCCGCAGGCGCGAGCGCCATTGTTCAAGGCGTTGGGCCACCGCAGCGCGACGGTGCGCGAGTATGCCGCTTCGTCCATCCACAGGCACGCCGACGAACACTGGATCGCCGACCTGCTGGAAGCCATCCGCACGCTGCGGCGTGAAGAGGTCGACAAAAAGAAAGACTTTGGTGAAGTGATCCACACGCTGTGCAGCGTGGTGGTGCAGAAATCCACACGCTCCAACCTGGATCTGCTGACGGAAGGACTCGGCGACGCGGACGCGAGAGTCCGCCGGACCTGTATCAGCGCACTAGGGCGCCTGGGGGACGCGGCGGCGGTGGTCCCGCTGATCGAGACGTTTGAACACCCGCGCCGGGGGATGCCGCTGGAACTGCGGATGGAACTGGTCAAGGTGCTGGGCGATTTGGGCGACGCGCGTGCGATCGCGCCGCTGCTGCGGGCCGGAGTGACCGTTGCCGCCCCGGCGCTGGGCCCGCTGAAGGCGCAGGGAGCCGTGCACGAACTGATGGCCGCGCTGGAGCAGGCCAGGACACCGCGCGATGCCAGCGAATTGGCCGAGGTGTTGGCCCAGCTGGAAGGGTCCGGCGAGCAGCAGTGGCCGCGCGCAGGGTTGCATTCGGCGTCGTTGCAGGTGCGCCGTGCCGCTGCGCTGCAGCTGGCGCGCGCGGCGCCCGAGGAAGCGGCAGAGCATCTGCGTGGCATGCTGCCCCAGCTCTCCAGCGGCGACACCGTGGGCGTTGCTGCGGCCCTGGTTTCCATAGGCTGTGCGGAGGGTTTCGAGGGCTTCTCGCGGGCATTGGAAGACGATCCCCATCACTGGAACGCCAGCGCCGTGGCGTACGCCTGCAGAACTCTTCGTGGGCCACGGGTGCAAGCGCTGTTGTTGGGCCTGCTGCCCGGCATCCGCAACGAATATCTCCACTACGTGTGCGCAGCCCTGGCTGCGCAAGGGGCTGATGTGTTGCCTGCGCTGATTGGCGCAGCCCAGGAGGCCAGCGACGGCTTTAGATACCGCTACATTGCGGCGCTTGCCGAGTTCCGCGACCCCCACGGGGTCGGGCTATTGGCTCCTCTCATGGTCCGCCGCAACCCATTGCGGGACGCGGCCATGCAGTCGTTGTTGGCCACGCCCAGCGCTGAGGCCCATGCAGCGCTGGCTGCTGCATTGCCGCTGGCTGAGTCGCCCGCTGACGCCCGGCTGATCACAGAAACCCTGGCGAAAGCAGCCACGCGCGAGGCGATCCCCGATTTGATACGGGTGCTGCAGACCGATGTCGCCACTGAGACGATATTGGAGGCCCTGGGCCGTGTGGGCGATCGAGCTGCTGTGCCTGCACTGGTCGATCAACTGAGCAGCCCCAACGCGCGCCGCCGCCAGGGAGCGGCAATGGCGCTAGGACAGATCGCAGACCCTGCGGCAGGGGCGCCGCTGGTCAACCTGCTGCTGAAAGAGTTTCATCTGGAGGTGGCGCAGGCCGCAATGCACGCCTGGCTGGCCAATGGAGCGGAAGATGATGGCGCACTTGATGGGCTGAGTGTGCCGGGCACGCGCGCATTCCTGTTAGCCAGTGCCAGACAGCTGAGCAAGGAACGCTAGCACGCACGTGCTTGGGGATGCCGGCTCAGTCCCTGTTTCAGCTGATCGCCGGGTTGGATGAGATCGTCCAGCGGACACCTGCCCAGATTGCGGAGCACTCGGTCCACCTTGCCATCGCTGCGGAACCGACATTTGGCGCGGCGGCTTGAGGCTGGTTGCCGTCGCTCAGTCTGACAATGTCGTTGGCCGCTTTCTTCGAAAGCAGACCTTCCACTTCTCGTCGAGTCAGCTATTTCCGTCTTTGAACCCCTTGCCTTGTCCAGTTCTGGGGATTACCAGACTCCGATGTCGTGCTCAAATCCCTCACCTATGAAGCGTGACCCTTTGCATCTTCCCGCCTTGCGCGGTGGCTTTCTCGCCCTGCTGGCGGCGGTACTCTTCGGCATCAGCACGCCCGCGGTACAGAGGCTGGGCGCAGGGCTCGGGGCCTTCACGACCGCAGCGCTGCTGTACTTAGGAGCGGCCCTGATCGGGGCACTGTCGCTGCGGACTGCTGCGCATGAAGCGCGAGTGCAGAGGTCCGACATTCCGCGCCTTCTGGCGATGGCTGGCTTTGGCGCCGCGCTGGGGCCGGTGGCCCTGGCCTGGGGCCTGCAGCACACGAGCGGAGCCAGCGCGTCGCTCATGCTCACTCTGGAAGCGCTGTTCACCGCCACGCTGGCATGGTGGCTGTACAGCGAAACCATGGACCGCCGCGTGTGGGCCGCCATGCTGTTGCTGCTCGCAGGAGGAATGGCGCTCGTTCTGGACCAAGGCCTGCAAGGAGGCGTGCAGTTGCTGGGGCTGCTTGCCGTGCTGCTGGCCACGGTCGCCTGGGGGGTGGACAACACCTTGTCCCGTGGGCTGGCTGAGCGCGACCCCAGCCAGGTGGTGATGGCCAAGGCCACCCTGGGGGCCGCAGCGACGGCTGCATTGGCTGTTTCGACTGGGGAGCCTTTGCCTTCCCTGTCCGCAGCACTGGGACTTCTCGCCGTTGGAGCCACTGGTTACGGCCTGAGTCTGCGCTGTTACCTCCTGGCCCAGCGGGCATTTGGTGCGGCGCGGACGGGCTCGGTGTTCGCCTTCGCGCCCTTCATTGGTGCTGCCGTGGCCTTCGGTTTCGGGGAACGCTCTGCGGGGTGGTTTATGCTCTTGGGTGGAGTGTTCATGTTGGCGGGAGTAATGCTCCATCTGGCGGAAAGCCATGGACACGAGCACACGCACGAAGTGCTGGAGCATGAGCATGCTCACCGGCACGACGATGGGCACCATGCACATGTGCACGTAGTAATGCCAACTGGCAGCCACAGCCACAAGCACACCCATGAGCCTGTGACCCACGCCCATCCCCATGCTCCTGACGTGCACCATCAGCACGTTCACTGAACCCGCTAGATCTAACCAACAGCGCGGACCGCGTGAGCGCGCGTGCCGCGCAGCAGCCTCAGCCCATTGCCAACCACCAGGAGGCTGGCCCCCATGTCCGCAAAAACCGCCATCCACATCGACGCGTTCCCAAAGACCGCAAGCACCAAGAACACCGTCTTGATACCCAGCGCCAGCACGATGTTCTGAAGAAGGATGCCCCGCGTGCGCCTGGAGAGCTGGATGACTTCGGGGATGCGGCGCAGATCGTCATTCATGATGACGATGTCCGCAGCCTCCATGGCCGTGTCGGTTCCTGCTGCACCCATGGCAAGGCCGATGTCGGCGCGTGCCAGCGCAGGTGCGTCATTGATGCCATCCCCCGTCATCGCCGTGGCACCGTACTGGGCCTGCATCTGCTCAATGGCCGACAGCTTGTCTTCTGGCAGCAGGTTTCCATGCGCCTGGTCGATGCCCGCCTGTTTGGCGATGGTCTCTGCCGTGGCTTGGTTGTCTCCGGTCAGCATGACCGAGGCGATTCCCAGCGCGTGTAGCTGGGCGATGGCCTCCCGTGAGCTGTCCTTGATGGTGTCGGCCACCGCAAAGATGGCAAGAACCTCCGATTGACTGGCCAGAAGGGTCACCGTGCGGCCCTGCGATTCCTGTGCCTGTAGCAGCGCCTCAATGGCGGGGCTGCAAAGACCCCGTTCCTCGATGAGCCGGTGATTCCCCAGAATCAGGGGTTGGCCATCAAGCTGGGCTTCCACACCACGTCCGGCAAGGGCCGTGAAGCCTGCCACGATGCCCTGGCCAGCAGACAGTCCTTGCGCGATGGCCTTGGACACGGGGTGGTCAGAGTGACCGGCCAGGTCCGCCGCCCAGCCCAGAATCTGGGTTTCGGGATACGTTCTGGCCAGCACGTGCTGGGCCACCAGTTTGGGTTTTCCTTCCGTGATCGTGCCGGTCTTGTCGAGCGCAATGGCCTTGAGTTTGTGCGCGTCTTCCAGGTAAACCCCGCCCTTGATGAGGATGCCACGCCGGGCCGCAGAAGCCAGACCACTGACCACCGTCACCGGCGTTGCGATCACCAGCGCACAGGGGCAGGCGATGACCAGCAGTACCAGAGCCTTGTAGACGGCATCCACCCACGTCAGGTCCATAAAGACCGGAGTGAGCGTCGCCACAAGAACGGCCATGATGAACACAGCCGGGGTGTAAATGGCAGCAAACCGGTCCACGAACTGCTGTGTGGGGGCGCGTGAGCCCTGCGCCTGTTCCACCGAGTGAATGATGCGGGCCAAGGTGGTGTTGCTGGCCTCTGCCGTGACCATCACCTCCAGGGTGCCTGTTTCGTTGATGGTGCCAGCAAACACGGGATCTCCAGGAACCTTGTCCACCGGAATGCTCTCTCCCGTGACCGGCGCCTGGTTGACTGCGCTGGTCCCAACGGCCACCGTGCCGTCCAGCGGCATGCGCTCGCCCGGCCTGACCCGGACGATGGCGTTGACGGGAACCTGTGCAGCGGCCACCGATTTCCAGCTGCCGTCAGGCTGGCGTACTTCGGCCGTCTCGGGCGTGAGATCCAACAGGCTCTTGATGGCATTGCGTGCACGGTCTACCGCGCGGCCTTCGATCAATTCAGCAATGGCATAGAGGGCCATCACCATGGCGGCTTCTGGCCATTGGCCAATGAGAAACGCGCCGGTCACGGCCACCGTCATCAGCGCATTGATGTTCAGCCGTCCCTGCAGCAAGGCGGCAAACCCCTTGCGGTAGGTGGAAAAGCCCGCCAGCCAGATGGCCGCCGCCGCCAGGGCCATGCCAATGCCCTTGAAGGCCAGCGTGTCTGGAGAGAAGAAGGCCACGGCTTCGGCGCAGACGGCCAGGCCCAGCGCCAACCCCATACGCCCGAGTTCGTCGGTGGTGGAGGCCCGCCCAGGGGCTTCGCCCGTTGCCGCAGCGGTTGCCACGGGCTGCGGGTCGAACCCTGCCTTGCGAATGGCCGCCAAGGCTTGAGGAATCACAGCATCAGGGGCGTCAATGGTCAGCGTGCGTGCGCCGAGCTGAAACCCCAGGCCGCGCACCCCGGCAATTGACTCCAGCGCGCGGCGGATCTCACTTTCTTCGGCTGCGCAGTCCATGGCCTCGATGCGGAACATGGCTCCCTGGGGGCCACGCCCATTTGCAAACGAAGGCGCTGCGGTTGCTAGCGAATGTGGGGTACAGCAAGTATCTGGAGAGGCCGCAACCGGGCTGGCGCAACAGGAATCAAGCTGAGTAGAGACGGGAGCGGCTGGAGCGCAGCATGGGTCCTGGGAGGTTGGTTTTTGTGCTTCGTCGCAGCAGGATTTCATAAATTTCTCTCCTTGATGCCTCGATTGGAAACCTTGGAGTAGCTACAGTGTCAAGACCTCCAATATCCAGCTCTCAACATGCAGATCAAGGAACTGGCCGCCGCAACAGGCGTTGACGCCGAAACGATCCGTTTTTACGAAAAGGAAGGCTTGTTGCCCCAGCCCGCGCGGCTGGCCAACGGCTATCGCAACTATGCTCCCGCTCACCTGGAGCGGCTGTCCTTTGTACGGCACTGTAGGGCACTCGACATCCCACTGGCAGATGTGAGGAGCCTGTTGGGTGCGCTAGATGCGCCCCAGGAGGCGTGCGCAGACGTCAACAATCTGATTGACGACCAGCTAAGTCGGCTGCGCGCTCGTCTCATCAGCATGATGGCGTTGGAAAAGCAACTGCTGCAGCTGCGCTCAGCATGCAGTGGAGAGCATGCGCATCAGAGCTGTGGAATTCTTAATGAGCTTGTCGCGGCCGCCCATGGCGAGGCGTGTCTGTGCCATGGAGGAAAAAGTGGTTGACCTTGCCACTGTGGCAAGTCCGAGACTGCACTCCTCTCAACTCTTTGCCACGAGAAGTAAATGCATGAATTCCAGCTTCCCGACATGACCTGCGGGCACTGCGCAGGGATGGTGAACCAGACACTGCAGATGGCAGATCCCGATTGCAAGGTGCAGGTGGACATGTCCAAGCGCTTGGTTACCGTGCAGAGTGCCGAAGACCGCCAGACGCTAGCGGAAGCGCTCACCGAGGCGGGCTACCCGCCCTCTTGACTACGCGTCCGTACCGCAAAAGATCTGCTCCGGCACACGTTCATCGCGGCGGGCATTGACACCGCCTTGGAGCCGCCGACCATCGCCTTGACGCAGCGATGGTCGGCCTGAGGTCTTTGGGCGGTTGCTACTTTTTTGCCACCTCTCTGTCTCGGAACTACTTGGGCGTGGAGCCCGGAGTGGCTTCCTTGTGCGGCATGGCTTCACGCGCATTGGCCTTTTCCTGACCACGGGCTTCGGCCTTGCTGGTGTCGGCGATGCCAGAGCCTTCACCCCGCGCTGTACTGCCATCCTTGGTCCGCTTCACGCCGGTCGCAGGACGGGCCTTCTTGTGTTCCTCGCCATGCGCTTGCGCCTTGGAGTTGGTATAGGGCGTGGCTTCCTGGGTGTCGCCAGCGGCAAACGCGGACGATGCAGCTGTCAGGGCGAGGGCAATAAGGAGAGTTTTCATGATTTTTCCTTGGTAGGTTGACGTGCGAACAGAAGAACGCCCCCTTTTCTTGAGGGCGTATCGAGACACTTTTTGCGCTTACTTGGCAGGCTCGATGGCGGTGACCACCATCTTTCCGCCCTCGTTGATCACCATGAAGCGGATCTTGTCGCCGACCTGCGCCTTGTCGAGCAGGGCCTTGTCCTTGGCAGCAAACACCATGGTCATCCCCGGCATCTCCAAGTGCTTGATGTCGCCATGCTTGATGGTGATTTTTCCGGCGTCCTTGTCGATCTTGCGCACCTCTCCATCGGTCATGGAGGCTGCGGTCGTGGTTGCGGCTTTTCCGGCGTCTGGAGCAGCCTGCGCCACAGCCGACAGCGGCATGAGAGTGGCCAGCGACAACATGGCGCCGATCAACAGAGTGTTTGCGTTTTTCATATGAACTCCTTGTCCAATTGCGTGGAGGGTTTCTCCGCTTACTTCTTGACCACCGTGACCTGGCCCTTCATGCCTGCGTCGTAGTGGCCTGGGTACAGGCAGGCGAACTTCACTTCGCCAGCCTTGGTGAAATGCCAGATGATTTCGCCTTGCTTGCCTGGGGCCAGCGACACCTTGCTGGGCTCGTCATGCTCCATGTCCGGGAACTTCTTCATCGTCTCGTAGTGCTCCTTGAGTTCGGCATCGGTGCCCAGGCTGAACTCATGCTTGACCTGGCCACTGTTCTTGATCACGAACTTGACCGTTTCGCCCTGCTTGACGGAGATCGCAGCGGGCGTGAAGCGCATGGTGTCGGCCATGTCCACGTTGATCGTGCGGCTGACACTGGAGGCCTTGCCAGGCTGACCAATAGCCGATTCAGCGCTGCCGTGGCCGTGTGCGCCACCGCCGTCATGGCCACCACCGTGGTTGCCACCAGCAAAGCTGTTGAAGGACAGCGCCACCAGGGCGGAGGCAGCGATCAGGGAAAGAGTGCGTTTCATGTTTACCTTGCGTTGTGAATGGGGAAAGAATGCGATCAGTGGCCGCTGTGCGAAGACGGCTTTTTGACCTTGACGACAGTGTCCGAACTGGACTTCTCTTTGCGGGGCATGGATTGGCCGCCCTCGGCCTTGAAGCGGGCAGGCTCCGCCATCGGGCCGGTGTACTCGTACGCCACCGTGCCCTCTGGGTTCTTGTACCAACCCGGATTTTTGTAGTCGCCCGGTTTCTGGTCGCGGCGTACTTTGACGACGCTGAACATCCCGCCCATTTCGACCGACCCGAACGGGCCTTCCCCGGTCATCATGGGAATGGTGTTGTCCGGGATGGGCATCTCCATCTCGGTCATGTCCGCCATGCCCCGTTCGCCCATGACCATGTAGTCGGGGATCAGGTTGTTGATCTTCTTGGCCACGCCCCGGTGGTCCACGCCAATCATGGTGGGAATGTCGTGACCCATTGCATTCATGGTGTGGTGGCTCTTGTGGCAGTGGAATGCCCAGTCACCTTCTTCGTCCGCGAGGAACTCGATCTGGCGCATCTGGCCCACGGCCACGTCGGTGGTCACTTCATAGAGACGGGTGCTCTTGGGTGTAGGACCACCATCCGTGCCCGTCACCAAAAACTCGTGACCGTGCAGGTGCATCGGGTGGTTGGTCATGGTGAGATTGCCGATGCGAATACGCACCTTGTCGTTGAGCCGGACGTTCAAGGAGTCGATGCCAGGAAAGATGCGGCTGTTCCAAGTCCATAAATTGAAATTCAGCATTTCCGCGACCTTCGGCGTAGCGGCCCCGGGCTCAATGTCGTAGGCACTGAGCAGGAAGCAAAAGTCTCGATTCACTTCATCAATCAGCGGATGCTTGGTCTTTGGATGCGTGATCCAAAAGCCCATCATGCCCATGGCCATCTGGGTCATCTCATCGGCGTGCGGGTGGTACATGAAGGTACCCGGGCGGCGTGCCACGAACTCGTAGACGAAGGTCTTGCCCGACTGGATCGCGGGCTGGTTCAATCCCGCCACACCGTCCATGCCATTGGGCAAACGCTGTCCATGCCAGTGGATGCTGGTGTGCTCGGGCAGCTTGTTGGTCACAAAAATGCGAACGCGGTCGCCTTCCACCACTTCAATGGTGGGACCAGGACTCTGGCCGTTGTATCCCCACAGGTGGGCCTTGAAGCCAGGGGCCATTTCGCGCACGACGGGTTCTGCCACCAGGTGGAACTCCTTGACCCCCTGGTTCATGCGCCAGGGCAGCGTCCAGCCGTTGAGCGTGACCACCGGGTTGTAGGGGCGCCCGGAGTTGGGCACCAGCGGCGCCATGGTGTCTGCGCTTGTCTGGAACACGGGTTCTGGCAGTGCGGCCATTGCCACGCGGCTCACACTCGCTGCGGCTACGGCCCCTCCGGCAATGCCAGCAAACCGGAAAAAATCTCTTCTTGAATTCATGTTGGTTTCCTTGAGGGGATCAGTGGCCTGCACCGGCTTCGGCAGCGGCTGCGCCACCGCCCGAGACGCCAGCGCTGGTGGGCTTGCCGATGAGAGAGGCCTGAAGGGCGGCGTCCGCCAGCCAGAACTGCTGTTCGGCGTTCAGGGCCGCCATCACCGAGTTCACCTGGTCGCGGGAGTCGGCAAGCAACTCGAAAACGCTGATCAGCATCCCGTTGTAGCGAAGCTGGTTTTCTTCGGAGATGGTTTTGCGCAGGGGGATCACCTCGTCGCGGTGGTGGCGCGCGATGTCATATGCCGTGCGGTACGCGGAGTAGCTCTCCCGAAGGTTCGAGCCTGCCGAGCGTGCGGTTGCTTCCAGGCGGTTGGCCGCAGCCAGGGTCTGCGCATTCATGGCGTCGCGCCGCATGCCCCCCCAGTCGAAGATCGGCAACTGCAAGCTGATCTCGAAGCCGCGCCGCGTGGTGTGGGTGTTCTCGGCAGCATCAAAGACCGAGTCGCGCCGCACGCCCAGCTCGATGTCCGTGAAGGTCGTGATCGTGTTCCAGCCTTGGGCGCGTGCGGCCGCGTCGTAGTCGGCCTTCGCGATCTGCAGATCCAGCCGCCCCTTGGATGCCTGGCGGCCAGCGTCCGATGGGGACAGCGGCTCCTTGGGCAGTGTGGGCAGGCGCTCAGGCAGCTTGAGCTGTTGGGCTTGGCTATCGTCCAGGCCCAGCAGCCGGACCAGTTCCTCACGGGCTGCCGTGACTTGGTGCTGGGCGCTGGCCAGCTGGGTCGCCGTGTCGGCGTAGAACGCTTGCTGGCGTACACGGTCAAGCTTGTTGAAATTGCCCACCGCCTGCATGCGCTTGGCCAGTTCGGCACTGGCTTGGGCGCTGGCGACGACCTGTTGGGTGTAGGCCAGCGTTTGTTGCGCGGCAACGGCGCGTACCCATGCCTGACGTACCTGCGTGACTTGGTCCACTACCTCGCTGCTCAGGCGCAACTGGGTCTGCTTGATGCGCTGCTCGGCGATGCCTTTGCGCGTCGGCAAGGTCAGCAGGTCCAGCAGCCCGAAGGACAGGAGGCGGCCGATCTCCGTCTCGCTGCCCAGGCGAACGCGCTCCAGGCTCAGGATGGGGTTGGCGATGCGGCCGGACTGGGCTGCCGTGGAAGTGTCCGCCCAGTTTTGGGCCACGATGGCCTGCAGGGATGGGCTATTGACGAGTGCGAGTTGAACGGCATCCTTCTGACTGAGCGGCTTGGCCAGCAGATCCGAAGCGCGCTGGCGCAAGGTATCGCGCTCGCTCTGGTCCCGGGCCAAGGTAAGCTGGCCGTCCGTGAAACCGCTTGCGGCTGTATTGGCGCTGGTGAGGTTCTGCTCCAGATTCACGCTGGCGCAACCAGACAAGACCGCCACTGCGGCCACGGCGATCACGAGTTTGGCGCGGGGCGTGTGCAAGGGGCGGTTCATTGTTTGCCCCCGTGGTGTGCGTCATGGCCCTGCGCGGGTTGGTCCTGGCCGGTTGTGGGTGCCGTCTGGCGAATTTCCTTGGCATAGGTGCGCCAGCCTCCGATCTCGCCCACCTTGTCATTGGCCGCTTTCCAGGGCTGGACGGATTGCTCTTTGTAGGCTTCGTAGCCCGAGAGGGCTGATCGGTACGAAAGCTGATAGTCCACCTTGGCGGATTCGCCCTCTGGCATCTGAGCCAGAGCCAGGGACGGCGCTATTAGCGCGGCGGCCAGCCAGGGGGTTGATATAGGTCGTGAAAGCCAGGAAATTTTCATAGGTTCACCATGCGTTCTTGATGCAACGCATTGTGTGATCCCAAGGCTTCCGCCGACATAACGGCTTAATTACATCTTTGTCATCTGAAAGAAAGCCCGCGATCTGCAGGCACACTTGCCGTCATTCGCAGACAGGGAGATCCCGTGAAGATATTGATCGTCGAGGATGAAATCAAAACCGGCGAATACCTGCGCCAAGGCTTGCGTGAGGCAGGGTTCAACGCCGATCTGGTTCACAACGGAGTCGATGGCCTGCATCTGGCCCAGGAAGGTGACTACGACCTGGTGATCCTGGATGTGATGCTTCCTGGGATGGATGGCTGGCAGGTGCTCACCAATCTGCGTCGCCGGGGCCTGGAGATGCCCGTACTGTTTCTCACGGCCAAGGATCAGGTGCAAGACCGGATCAAAGGGTTGGAACTGGGGGCGGACGACTACCTGGTCAAACCGTTTTCCTTTGCCGAGCTATTGGCGCGAGCGCGCACCATCCTCAGGCGTGGTCGCAATGGCACCGAGGTGACGGTCCTCCAGGTGGCCGATCTAGAACTAGACCTCTTGCGGCGGCGAGTCAGCAGATCTGGCAAACGCATCGACCTCACGGCCAAGGAGTTTGGACTGCTGGAGCTGCTGATGCGCCGCCAAGGGGAAGTTCTGCCGCGCTCTCTGATCGCGTCGCAGGTGTGGGATATGAATTTCGACAGCGATTCCAACGTGATCGAGGTGGCGATGCGCAGGCTTCGGGCCAAGATTGACGATGCCTATGACGCCAAGCTGATCCAGACGGTCCGAGGCATGGGGTATGTGCTTGAGGCTCCCGAGGAGAGTGCGTGAAGGCAAGGTACTCGCTCACGACACGGCTGACGGTCTTTTTTACTTTGGCTTCCGGGCTGGTGCTAATTGGACTGGGGACTCTCGTGGCAATTTCCATCGACCGACATTTTGTGGAGCTTGACCGCGATGCATTGCGTGACAAGGTTCACCTGACGCGTGAAGTCATCGGCAAATCGAAGTCGCCGCAGGATCTGAAGACGCGGCTGGATGACGTTTTGCACAGCCATGAGGGCCTCTTCGTCACCGTGCTTCGCAATGGTCAATCGCTGTACTCGACGGAAGACTTTGAGTTTCCTGCGGACTTGAGCGTGCGGACCCAGCATTCCCGCTTGGGGGTCGCCTCGTGGCGAATCAAGGACCGTGAGTACCGGGGAATGTCCGAAGCCGTGACGCTGCCTGATTCCGCAGAGCCGCCGCTGCAGGTCTGGGTGGCGGTGGACATTGCCCACCACAAGCACTTCATGTACGAATTGATTTGGGTGCTTGTGGGCTACGTGGCATTGGCAACACTGGTGGCTGGGGTCCTGGGCTGGTGGGCCGCAAAGAATGGATTGGCCCCCCTTCGCGCCATGCGGTCCCGCGCTATGGCCATCACGGCACAGCGACTGGATGAGCGGATGCCAACCCAGGAGTTTCCGGTGGAGATGGCCGACCTGGCGACCACCCTCAACGAGATGCTCCGGCGCTTGAAGGAGGAGTTCGACCGCCTGTCCGAGTTTTCTTCGGACCTGGCTCACGAGCTGCGTACGCCGATCAACAATCTGATGACACAGACGCAGGTCACACTCAGCCAGGCTCGCTCCTCTGAGGAGTACCAGGACATACTGGCCTCCAACGCCGAGGAGTACCAGCGCCTGGCCCGCATGGTGGCTGACATGTTGTTCCTGGCCAAGGCTGACCACGGTCTCATTCTTCCCAGCACGGAAAGAATCGCGGTCCATGATGAAGCTCAGGCTTTGTTTGACTTCTACGAGGCCTTGGCAGAAGAGAAGCAAGTCCGACTGCAATTGATCGGGACGGCGGAGATCACAGGCGACCGGTTGATGTTGCGCCGGGCGCTCAGCAATCTCCTGTCCAACGCCATTCGCTACACCCCACCAGGCGAGCTGGTGGTCGTGGACATCCAGGGGGGCCTGCACGGAACCACCGTGGACGTCGTCAACACTGGACCTTCCATCGAGGCGCAGATGATCCCCCGCCTGTTCGACCGCTTCTTTAGGGCGGACAAGTCGCGCAAGCAGCTGGACTCGGACGGAGCGGGGTTGGGCTTGTCCATTACCCAGGCGATTGTTCACGCACACCGGGGACGGATTTCTGTGAGTTCGGCGGATGGCAGGACTTGTTTTTCGATGTATTTCCCCAGTGCACAGAGCATTGGCAAGCACCTCACGACAGATGCATGACCCTTTGGAAACTCTCATAGACTGCTGGAAGGCAGACCCGAGCAGCACCTACAACACCTGGTTCTTGTGGGATCAGCGGATCAAGAACTTCCGCTCCATTCGCCGAGGCATTGCGCAAGTGGTGGAGGACATCCGGGCCGGAACGTTTGGCAACGCCTACCGAGGCTCCTCGCTGGAGACAATCGTCGGGTCCGTGGCGGAGCAGCGCCAGATTTTCAAGGGAGCGGACCACGCGTTCCTCTGGAAACCCAAGCTGCGGATTCCGGACATCTACGAGAACACCAGCAACCAGCTCGCCTTCGCAGATCTTCTTCACACTTGCGATCACTGCGACTGCGCAGAAGACGTAGTGGCCGCCATACAGCGCATTGATGCAATTGGCATCAAAGGCCTGGGCCCTGCAGTTGCCAACTTGCTGTATTTCATCCACCCAACGCTGGTCTCTCCCTTCAACACAGCCATCGTCAATGGTTTCAACGCGGTGACCGGGGGGCGCGTGAAGCTCGGACGCTGGGACCACTACCTTTCGATGCGAGAAGGTTTGCTACGCTTGAACGCGCAGTACAGGCTGAAACTGTCGAATGATCTGGGCGCGATTGCAGGACTCCTGTTTGACATTGGCAGTGGCCGATATGCAGCGCCGCCACAAGCAATGGATGCAGCGGCGACAGCTCTCTGGCAAGAAGACCTTGAACGTGTGCGGCAGGAATCCACCGCATTGCAACGGGAACTGTCCCAAGCGACCGAGAGTGATGCGACCCACACGGGTGTCCAGGCCTCGCTGCGCGACCTGGGCAAGGCGCTCGGATTTGAGGTCTGGATCGCGTCCAACGACCGGGGCCGCGCCTATGGCGGGGGGCTGCTGGGAGATGGATGCATGGCGCAGTTACCCGCCAGTCTGGACCGAGGACTGGAGTCCGTGCGACTGATCGATGTCGTATGGGTTGATCCCCAGACCTCGCAATTCGCCGCCGCATTCGAAGTCGAACACACCACGTCCATCTATTCGGGCATCGTACGCATGCTCGATCTGGCCCTGGGCACGCCGGTTGCAGGCAACTGCGCCCTGTTTCTGGTGGCTCCAGACAATCGCAGAGACAAGGTCGCTGAGCAACTTCAAAGGCCTGCCTTCTCCAGGGTATCAGAGCTGGGGATCCGGTACCTGCCCTACAGCCAGCTGGAGCAGAACCATGCCTTCATGAGCCGCTTTGGGTCCAGCATCAAGCCGCTGCTGGAGATTTCGCAGCGGCTGTGAGCCAGGGCTATTTCGTGCAGCGCGCTTCGCAGCGCTCTATTTTTGAGGCCCAGGGCGCGGCCCCCCACAGCGATGTCGTTCAGGCCTACAGAGGCTCGGCGGTCGGAGCAATGCAAATGCAGATGTTGCACGCACTTGCTGATAGCGCGGCAGACACGAATGGCGAGCGAACTGGAGGGGACCTGTTTCGAAAGGCCCCCCCAGATCAGCAGCCGACTGCCCAGAGAACCTGTTTAGAACCGAGGGGCCTTGGTGGATTCGTCCGAGGTGGCGGCCACGGCAGCATGGCGCGCAGCGTGGTAGCGGTCAGGATAGATTTCGTTGAGCTTGCGACCGTCTTCGCCCACAGCGACGATTTCTCCTTCGCGGATGGCGCGTGCCAACTCACTTTTGACTTGTTCCCGCGTCTTCAACGACTTGCCTGCCACGATCGGATAGCGACCAGACAT
>NZ_JBMIRS010000050.1:0-7150 GCF_049198005.1 Paracidovorax sp. MALMAid1276
CCGATTGAGACTGCATGCTTCCAATTGAACCGCTCACGCTGAGCGCGTGGAAGCGCCGCGCAAGGCTTCGACAAGCTCAGCCCGAACGGATATTTGAAGTTCTGTGGTGCCGGCTCGACGGCTCGACAAGACCTTGAAGGATGGCCTGCGTAACCCTCGCGAGTCGGTGGTAGTGCGGGTCGGGATGGGCCGCAAGGCGTCTTGTTGCAGCCAATAGCGCGGCCATTGGCAAGAAAGGCAACGTCGCGGACCGCCCGAGACCGCGCTATCGCGGACTGCAGGGCGTTATGCAGACCATCCTCAACAGGCGCTAAGCCGCATCGGTGCGCACCGCGCCGGGCGCCGCGCGGCGGTGGATCCACGGTGTCTGTGCGTCCGGCCCCCGGGACGGCAGGGACCGGTCGCGCCGCGCGAGGTACCACATCAGCCAGTCGGGCTGGTCGGTGCTGTCGAGCTGGACCCGGTCGGGCTGGAAGAACTGCGAGGGCGCGTGGCCATAGCACTGCATCCAGACCCGGGCAAAGTGCGCCGAGTCGACGAAACCTGCGGCCTGCGCGATCTGGGTCAGCGGCAGATCGCTGCCCATGAAGCTGGCCGCCGCCCGGATCTTGACCGACAGCGCATAGCGCCGCATCGACAGGCCCAGGCCCTGGTTGAACAGTCGCGAGGCGTGGTGGGGCGAGATGCCCACGTGCGGGGCCAGGCGCTCCAGCTCGGCGCCGGGGTCTTCGTCGAGCAGGGCCATGAGCATGCGCACGCGCTCGTCCAGCGGGGCGGGGGGCGGCAGGCTGCGGGCCACGGCCTGCGCAATCGCGTGGGCCTGCGCGTCCAGCGCGTGGCCTGCCAGCAGGCCGTGCGACAAGCGCTGCGCCAGGTCTGCAAACCGCGCTGCCGCCGGGGGCGGCAGGGCCTGCACGCCGGGGTGGGGCACGCCGTGAAAGCTGCGGTAGTGCGCGTGGTGGGGCTCCAGGTCGATCAGCACCATGGGCCGGCTGCCGGACAGCACGGCCTTGCGCACCATGGGCCGCACCAGCAGCGCGGGCGCGGCCACCGTCTGGCCCTCGCAATCGACGGTGAACGGCGCGCCGTCCACCGCGCACAGCAGCGTGGCCGACTGGCGCACGGTGTGGCCGGGCCGCATCGGGCCTGCATAGACGATGCCATCGCCCAGCAGGCGGACCCGGGGGAGCGCCGCTGTTTCGGCGGGCATCATGCGGGGGCCTGCGGTGCGTTGCCCAGCGGCACGGACAGCCGCACCAGCGCGCTGTCGCGTACCACTTCCAGGGTCAGGCTGCGCGCGAGCATCAGGCTGACCAGGGTCTCTTCAACCGGCGGCTGGCCGGGCAGGTCGAGCGAATGGATCACGTCGCCCACCCGCAGGCCGGCCTGCTCATAGCGGCTGCCGGGCAGCACGGCCCGCACGACCAGGCCGCCGCGGGGCTCCGGCGCCAGCGCCACGTGGTCGAGCAGCGCGCGCGCCGCCAGGGGCTGGTGCACCGAGAGCCGGGCGGGGTCGATGGCGGCGTTGTGTGTGCGCGGGTCGCCGTCGGCCAGGGGGGTGGCAGCGGCGTCGTCGTCGATGGCGCCGGACAGGCGCTCCCAAGGAAAGGTGCTGCGCGCCAGGTCCCGCCCCGTCGCGCCGGGTGCCGGGAACCCGCCCGCATGCGCGACGTGTGCGGTGCCCGCGTGCCGCGCAGGGGCTGCCGGTGCCGCCGGATCGCTGCCGGGCCACAGCCACCACAGGCCGACGCCCAGGGCCAGGGCAGCGGCGGCCATGCGCCCGCCGGGCATGGGCTGCGCAGGGGGGGCGGCGGTACGGCGTTGCTTGGTCATGGCGAACCTTCATTGGGCGCGGCGCCAGGGCGCCGCGCAACGGGAAAAGCCCGGAGCGATGGCCGGGCGCCTAGGAGTTTCAGGGCGTGACGAAGGTCTTGAGCCAGTTCATGGTGGCCTTTACGCCCCACTCGCCCGAGCCGTACTCGTAGTAGGGGTCGACCGCCAGAATGCCCGAGCACTGCACGCCGATGGCGCCCAGGTTGCCCATGAAGCAGTGGTCGGCATTCAGGTCGGCCACCTCGCGGTCCTTCACGATGTACCAGCCGCTGCCGTTCTTGCGGAAGCACGACTGCTGGCCCGCGCACTGCAGGCCGGTGACCAGCTCGGCCTGCGAGCGGGCGATGGCTTCGGTGCCGCCGACGAACATGTCGCGCTCGCCGTTGATGATGCGGATGCGGTCGCCGGGCTGGGTGTGCTTGCCGTCGGCCATGCACGAGGCGAGGTTGTAGGCGGCGGTGTAGGTCGAGCCCGTGCCCTGCCCCATCGATGCGCGCACGCGCGGCTCGTAGTTGCGCGACAGCACCGAGATGATGGAGCCCTGGCTCAGCCCGCCGGTGGCGATGCCCTTGGAACAGTCGACCTTGCCGCGTGCGCACAGCTTGGCAACGGCGCTGTTGGCATTGGTCGCGTCGAAGATGCCCTTGGCGCGTCCGCTGATGGTGTTGCAGCTGCCGAAGGTGGCGTTGTCGTATTCGACCGTGGCGGCGACAAAGCCGCGGGCCACGGCGGCGTCCAGCGCGGCCTTGGCCCAGGCGCTGTCATAGGCCTCGCCGGTGCCGGTGGTGTGCACATACAGCGGGTACTTGCCCGTGGCGCTCGGCTCCTTGCCGTAGATCTTGTACGAGCTGCCGTTGCGGTAGGTGGTGTTGAAGGTGGACTGCGCCTGCACCGGGGCGGCGGCAGCGAGCAGCAGGGCGCCCAGGGTCAGGACGCCGCCGGCGCGGGTGGCGGCGCGCCGCAGCGCGTGGAAGAAGAACGGGGAACGGGTTGAAGGGCTCACGGTTGTCTCCGGTAGGTTGTCGGTGGGAAGGGTCCGGGCCAGAGTCTAGGAATCGCCCCGTGCGCGGCCTTGTACCGAAAGTCCATGGGCCTACCGGCTTTCCCGTAGCCGGGGTCGCCCGCCCGCCGGTCGGGCGCCAGAAATATGATTAAAAAAGGTCTTCAGCGCTTACTGGTAAAGCGCAGACAGCTATCATAAATGTAGCTATCAGCGTGGTGATTGCGCGCCCAGCTTGCGGTACAGCGTCTGGCGGCTGATGCCCAGCTGGCGCGCCGCCTGCGAGACGTTGCCGCGCGCGGCCTGCAGGGCCTGGTCGATGGCGGCGCGGGAGAGTTGCTGCAGGTTCAGTGAGACCGGGCTGGCGGCGGTTTCGTTCTGTGCGGGGGCCGGGGCTGCCGTGAGCGCCTGCACCAGGTCGTCCGGCAGGTGCTCCCAGCCCAGCGTGTCTTCACCATCCGCCAGCATGGCGCAGGCGGTGCGCAGCACATTGGCCAGCTGGCGCAGGTTGCCCGGCCAGGCGTGGGCGGCCAGGCGGGCCAGCAGGTCGGGCGCCACCTGCACCTCAAAACCCAGGCCCTGTTCCGTCGCCAGGTCGGCCAGCAGGCGCTGGGCCAGCGCCACAAAGTCGCTGCGCTCGCGCAGCGCGGGCAGCTGCACGGTGAGGCCGTTGATGCGGTAGTACAGGTCTTGCCGAAAGCGCCCCAACTCGGCCGCTTGCTGCAGCTGCTGGTGTGTGGCGCAGACCAGTGCAAAGTCCACCGGCACGGCCTTGCTGGCGCCCACAGGCGTCACGCTGCGCTCCTGCAGCACGCGCAGCAGGCGGGTCTGCAGGGCCAGGGGCATGTCGCCGATTTCGTCGAGGAAGAGCGTGCCGCCATGGGCCTCGCGCAGGCGGCCGAGGTGACCCTCTCTGCGCGCGCCGGTGAAGGCACCGGCCACATGTCCGAAGAGTTCGGATTCGATCAGGTGCTCGGGGATGGCCGCGCAGTTGATGGCCACAAATGGCGCATCGCGGCGCGGGCCGCTGGCATGCAGCGCGCGCGCAAACACCTCCTTGCCCACGCCCGATTCGCCTTGCACCAGCACCGCAATCGGCTTGCCCACCACGCGGCGCGCCTTGTCGGCGGCACTGCGCCAGCGGGCATCGCCGGTGTCCAGCTGGGCCAGCGCATCCTGCGCAGGCACCACTGCGGCGCTGGCCCGGGCCGGGGCGGCCACCCACGCGGCGGCATCCACCTGCACCTGCACAAACAGCAGTGCGCCGCCGGGCGTGCGCACCGCCAGCGGCTGCTGCGGGCGGCGCGCGTGGTGCGAGAGCAGGTCGTCGAGCCGCACCTGCAGCACGCGTTCGAGCAAGGTGGCACCCACATCACCCGCGCGCAGGCCCAGCTGGGCCAGGGCCATGCGGTTGGCGCCCACGATCCAGCCATCGCCCGACACCGCCACGATGCCCTCGGCCACGCTGCCGATGCCCTCGGGCGCGCTGTGCAGGTGCAGGCGGATGTTGCGCTTGCAGGTGGCGGCGAGCAGGCGGTTTTCGATCATGCGCGCGGCCGTGCTGACCAGGCCCAGCGTGTGCGCGTGGCCGTTGCGGCAGTCGCCCGAGATGTCGAGCACGCCCAGCAGCTCGCCCGTGGCCGAGAGGATGGGCGAGGCCGCGCAGGTGAGAAAGCCATTGCGCTCCAGGTAATGCTCGCCGCCGTGCACCTGCACCGCGCAGCCCTCGGCCAGCGCCGTGCCGATGGCGTTGGTGCCCCGGTGGTCCTCGTGCCACGAGGCCCCGCTGGTCAACGCCACGCGTTCGGCCTTGTCCACAAAGTGCGGGTCGCCCAGCGTGTGCATGAGCATGCCGCGCCGGTCGGCCAGCACCACCACGCTCTGGCTGTGGCGCACCTGCTCGAACAGGTACTCCATCACCGGCCGCGAATGCGCCAGCAGCTCGGGGTTGCTGGCCAGCACCTGGCGCAGCGTGCCGCTGCTGGGGTGATCGATGCCCTGGGGACGGCCCGTGGGCAGCAGGCCCGCCGTCATGCTGCGCGACCAAGAGCGCGCCAGGCGTTCGTCCACCAGGCCGCTGGGGCACTGGCCAGAGTCCAGCAGCTGCTGGCGGGCCTGTCGCAGGGCGACGGGGGAGGTATTGGGGCGCACGTTGTTTGTCTCCGTGCAGGGTCGCCGCGCGGGCGCCCTGCTTGTGGTGTGTGGCCCAGTATGGCGGCGCGCACAGCGCGGGGCAAGCGTGCGGCCCCAAGGCCCGCGCCAACTGTTCCATTTCGTGACAGGTGTCGCGGCCCGGCACAGCGCGGGGTGGTCCGCTGCGACAGGCGGGCGCGGTGGGTGCTGCCAAAAACCCAATGAAATCAACGGCCCGTGCCCCGGCACGCGCTGGCACGTGTTTTGAGTAGGGGGTGGGCATCGGACGGGCCTTCAGCGTCCGCCCGATGCCCACAAGCACACAACCATTGCAGGAGACAAACACCATGACCGTGTACGCAGCCCCCGGCGCCCCAGGCGCCAAGATCACCTACAAGCCCCAGTACGACAACTTCATCGGCGGCAAATTCGTGCCGCCCGTCAAGGGCCAGTATTTCGACGTCATCACGCCCGTGAGCGGCAAGGTCTACACCCGCGCCGCCCGCTCCACCGCCGAAGACATCGAACTGGCGCTGGACGCCGCCCATGCCGCCGCCGACAGCTGGGGCAAGACCGATGCCGCCACGCGCGCCAACCTGCTGCTCAAGATCGCCAACCGCATCGAAGAGAACCTGGAGCGCCTGGCCTACGCCGAGACCGTGGACAACGGCAAGGCGATCCGCGAAACGCTGAACGCCGACATCCCGCTCACCGTGGATCATTTCCGCTACTTCGCGGGCTGCCTGCGCGCGCAGGAAGGTGGCATCAGCGAGATCGACGAGAACACCATGGCGTACCACATCCACGAGCCGCTGGGCGTGGTGGGCCAGATCATTCCCTGGAACTTCCCCATCCTGATGGCGGCCTGGAAGCTGGCCCCGGCCCTGGGCGCGGGCAACTGCGTGGTGCTCAAGCCCGCGGAGTCCACGCCGATTTCCATCCTCATCCTGGTGGAGCTGATTGCCGACCTGCTGCCGCCCGGCGTGCTGAACATCGTCAACGGCTTTGGGCGCGAGGCGGGCATGCCGCTGGCGCAGAGCAAGCGCATTGCAAAAATCGCCTTCACCGGCTCCACCAGCACCGGCCGCGTGATTGCGCAGGCCGCTGCCAACAACCTCATCCCTGCCACGCTGGAGCTGGGCGGCAAGAGCCCCAACATCTTCTTCGCCGATGTGATGGACAAGGACGATGCCTTCCTGGACAAGGCCATCGAGGGCCTGGTGCTGTTCGCGTTCAACCAGGGCGAGGTCTGCACCTGCCCATCGCGTGCACTCATTCAAGAGTCGATCTACGACAAGTTCATGGAACGCGTCTTGAAGCGCGTGGCCGCCATCCAGCACGCCAACCCGCTCGACACCCACAGCATGATGGGCGCGCAGGCATCCAAAGAGCAGCTCACCAAGATCCTGAGCTACCTGGACCTGGGCAAGCAGGAAGGCGCCGAAGTGCTGGCCGGTGGCGGCCAGGCCCACCTGGGCGGCGACCTGGAAGGCGGCTACTACGTGCAGCCCACGCTGTTCAAGGGCCACAACAAGATGCGCATCTTCCAGGAGGAAATCTTCGGCCCCGTGCTGGCCGTGACCACCTTCAAGGACGAGGCCGAGGCGCTGGCGATTGCCAACGACACGCTGTACGGCCTGGGCGCCGGCGTGTGGAGCCGCAACGGCAATGTGGCCTACCGCATGGGCCGCGCGATCAAGGCCGGGCGCGTGTGGACCAACTGTTACCACGCGTACCCGGCGCATGCGGCGTTTGGCGGCTACAAGGAGTCGGGCATCGGGCGCGAGACGCACAAGATGATGCTGGACCACTATCAACAGACCAAGAACCTGCTGGTTTCGTATTCGGAGAACAAGCTCGGGTTCTTCTGATGCAGGTCTGCGCACGTTGATAGCCCCGAACCGTTCGGGCTGAGCCTGTCGAAGCCTTGCGCAGCGCTTCGACAGGCTCAGCGTGAACGGGTGGTGGGGTGCTGCGGGTGATGTGGCGCTGCGAGTGGTGGGGCCATCCCCGTTCAGTTCCGCAGTTACCCCAGCCTCATCCGGAAGGCGGTCGTCGCGCCCCTCCCACCGTTCGGGCTGAGCTTGTCGAAGCCTTGCGCGGCGCTTCGACAGGCTCAGCGTGAACGGATGGGTGGGCGCAGATCCATGCCATCGGTGCGAGGGGGCGGGCTGGCAACGGCCC
>NZ_JBMIRS010000132.1:0-5753 GCF_049198005.1 Paracidovorax sp. MALMAid1276
ACGATCTACCAACACCACCCCCGCGCCAGTGCTGGGTTTGCGTACCGCCAGTTATTGCACTGAAAACGAGGGGACCCCTCTTCGCACGCCACGGTCTCGAACGGGACTAATTGGTCTCATATTAACTTGAATGAAGAATGATGCTGCGTTTGGAAAAAGCGACCCTCGGAAAATTTGGAGCACAGGACATGTTGCGCCTGATCACGTCACAGGGTTGGGAAGCCATCCTGCCGGATGCGCTGGATGACAACCACCTTTTGTTGATGTCAGACCAGCTACGAGACCTTCTGTCTGGCTCGGATTGGAGCGGGGATCACGATCCCGCTAGTGCTGCCTTACCGCTAGCCCTGTTGCTTCTGACCAAGGCGGGAGCGAAACGTTCAGGAGATAGCTTGGAAGTGGGGCTGGAAACTCTGCAGGAAGCACTGTGCTTACTCAGCACTGCCGTGGATCGGGAGATCGTCAATCGGATGCTGCAACGCCAAGATGCCACGCCCATTGGCGCCGGGCTTGTACAAGGACTTCAAATGCTTGTCCAGCACGCCAAGGAACAGGCCGACTTGGAATGCCACGTCTAGTCTGAAATGACGCCCTTGAAGTCCGCTTTGACGGTCTTGAGGAGTTCATTGACCAAAGTTGTGTCCAGGTCCGGGCAGTACGCGGCAGCAATCAAGGTCAGAGGATGGATCTGCATCTGCTCGGCCAACACCTCAATGGTGCGGATACTGGGCACTTGATGTCCCTGCTCGATGCGACTGATGTGTCGGCGGCTCGTTGCCAGCAACATGTCTTCCTGGACCAAGCCGCGTGCCGCGCGCAATTGCTGCAGCGCCCGACCAAAGTCGGCTTGGGGTGGGATACGCTTTCGGGAAGACATCCACCCGATTTCCATTCAATGAGACTTAAAAGACCACGACCAAGTAGTCTCATTGGCCTGCTAACTCGGAAAAATATCCAGCTCCTGTTGGAAATCTGTTCCTGAAATCGCGCTGTGCCCATACTCTTTCTGGATTTTGATGGGGTCCTGCACCCAGAGCATTGCCATGAGTCTAGGCACTTCTGTTGCCTACCTATCTTGGAAGATGCGTTACGACAGGTGCCGGAGTGCCGGGTCGTGATCACCAGCACTTGGCGCCTGGAACAATCCTACGAGGATCTACTGCAAAGGTTCTCTCCAGACATTGCCGCCATGATCGAAGGCGTCACCCCCAGATATTGCGATCTAGCGAACGTCCCGAATACGCTGGTGGGGTACGAGCGGGAGGCGGAGTGCAATGCCTGGCTTTGGGCAAACAACCTGCCACATTGCAACTGGGTTGCCGTGGACGACCGTTCTTGGCTCTATCGGCCGTTTTGCAAGTCGTTGTTTTTGGTCAGTGGGCACACAGGGCTAACGCCCAGGTCAGGGTCGCAACTGGCGTCCCGGCTTCAATGTCTTTCGTGAAACACATCTCGGTCCAGAAACCGAGACAAGGGTCAAGATCCAGGCTGGGCCCAACCCGCTCTCGGATAGATTGGGAGCGAGGCGGGCTCTCCTATCGAATGTGTGGCCCATCGGGAAAAAGAGACCGTTTCGACGATGCATTCCGAACATCCGGCTCTAACTTTACTTTCCGGTTTTGCACGAAAAAAATGAAAACACGAAATGGACGGCAACGCTAAGTTATTGATTCATATAGAACAGCTTTCCGATTTTGCAGAGAAAAAATAAAAAAACGGAAATGCAACGCCTTTTTGGGCTCAATTGGCCCTGGTCCGTTTTGCAGGTGTTTGGTCCCGCAGTAGCACACTCGCATACCGTTCCACGCTGAAGCTCATCAGGCCCCGAAAATTGATGTGCCCGAAGTGCACAGGCCCGATGCGTCGCAGCACATCTTCCTCGATACGTTGCCCACCGGACTTCAACCGATCCACGGTTTCCTGAAGCTTCATGGTGTTCCAGCCGATCACCATATTGGTCAGCAGTGCGTGAGCACCAGAGATGGACCGAAGTTCGTCCCGGCGCCGACCGCGCTCGGCAGCTACTCGCCCATAGTAGATGGCGCGTTGTAGCAAGTGAACCGATTCGCCACGATTGAGAAGAGTATGGATCTCCCGTCGGAAGGCAGCGTTAGTGAAGTAGTCACATAGAAAAACGGAGCGAAGCAAGCGGCCGTACTGGTCCAGGCAACGGCGCACATCATCTCCAGCCGCCGCGCTTCCGTGGCGAGCCAGCGCCCAAGCCACACTGACACGTCCGGACTTGATCGAGGCAATGAGCCGCATGGTCTGATCCCACCCATCACGAATTGCTTTTTCGGTAATCGTGGGAATTGCCACTTTCTCCAGGCCTTCTGGTACCTTGATCGAGCGGGGCGTCCAGATTTTGCGGTCTGGCAAGCCCGCCAGCTGCGGGCACAAATCGAACTTGAGCAGCTTGGCCACGCTCATGCCGGAATAGGTATAGCCGTGTGTATCAACGGCCAGAAGATCAACCTTGATCCGTTCCTCACTGTTGGAGTTGTAGGCGTCAATCCCATGCACAGCGGGAGCATCCTGGCGTGTCATCAGCACGATAGGTTGATCGAAGATGACGGGGTAGCTGCCCAGAATGTGGGTATAAATACCTGCGGCGGCGGTCTTTCTACGAGGATCGGTTCGTGCAATAGACAGGTGACGGGTAGCGTCCAGTGCCATCATGTCCGAAGAGGCTTTTGTCCCATCGCTCCAAAGGTTGACGATTGCAAAGCGCTGCTGAAACGCAACCACGCTGTCGTTGGCCGCCCGCAGGCGGCCAGGTGATTCCAGCATGCGCATGGCGGCAGATACGTGGCTCACAGGAACGCCGGGAATCATGGAAGCGGCAGCTTTCGCGTCGATCTCGGTGCCGTGGGCCAACAAGCCCGCATACAGGGCGACAAGCTCCTGGGCCGTCTCAGGCTGACGCCCCAGCAGCGTCGTGCTGATCTGGGTGCGACTATCGATCTCCAAGATGATGTCTGGCAACTGCGTCGTGCCAATTGTTTCGCTCAGGAACTGGTTCGTGCGGCGCAGCTCTGGCTCTTCCTCCATGGCCCTTATGGCCGGGATCCTGACCGAACCGGCTTCATCGATTTCGAGCAACCCTTTCTCTAGTCCGGCCTCAACATCTGCGAGTCCCGCCCGCAGCAATTCGTATTGAAGATCGAGAGCCCTTCTTGGGTCTAGCTCCAGGCCGTAGGCTTCGCACAGTGCTTGTTTGTCCCGTTCCCATTCTTCCAGTGGGATCAGCAGGCTCTCTTTGCTTTGGTATGTCGCACTGTGATTTACATAAAAGCTGCCGCCTCGCAAGCCTTTGCAAATGCGCCGCAGCGCGCACCCTTCGAAAGCGCGAAGAGCCGCTACGCGGTCGGGTCCCTCCACCAGCGGCCGCCACTTGGAATCGACCAGCGACGTGTCAAAGTCACTCGGTAATTCTTTGGCTTCTGCCGCTTGCAAGGCCTGCAGTGCAGCAAGAAGCCTGCTGTCTGCATGCGCTGGATCCGCTTGCAGATCAAGGCACGTCATCCCGGCCAGCAGATTCCGCACTTTCGTTGTCTGCTCCACTAGAGTTTCCCTGACAACCTCAGCGTGGCTGACAGGCGGTAGCCCCAAGACACCCTCGGCAAGAGCCATGATGGCCGCCAGTCGTTCCTCGGCGTTCATGTCAGTATTGCTCGCTATGTCCCGCATCGATTCGATAGAGCTGCGGTATTCATGAGCGCGCTGCGCCTGTTTCGCTTGCACACGGGTAGATCCCAAACGCATGATGTCGCTGGTATGCCGGTTGTTGCGAAAGATAGCTTCGTCACTGAGTTCACCGAGCAAATGCTTGAGGAAACAGACAATCTCCACGGAGCGGGTGTCTTCGATTCGGCGGGCAGTCTCAGAGGGTGGCCGGTTCATCACTGCTTGGGCGAACGCGTGGATGCGTCCGATGGAAAGCCCTTGCAAGTTCCACGAATGGACGCCGAGCGCCTTCAGAGCTTCTATACGCGAGTTGACCTCTTTGAGCGCCTTCAAGCTGTGTTTGCCTGCTGATTGCTTGAGCCACTCAAGGACTGAAACCCCAGGCGACATGCTTTCCTCGTGCATGACCTTGAGGACTGCGCGAAGGCGTACGGGGGTTACTGCAGCGCGAATGGTGGCGAGCGCCGATTCCTCAACCACCCGGAAGGCTGACCGAGCAAGGTCTTGGATGTTGCGCTTGCCAGGCAGGACAATTTTGTTATCAAAAAGCCATTGCCCGGCGGAGTTGAAGAGTTCATCAACCGAAGCGGCATCGATGGCTTGTTGGGAAAGTGCTGCTCGCAAACGCTCTTCGGCGCCTGCATCGTAGGGCAGTAGGCCAAGTCTCTCTCGAACCCAGGCCCGGTGGTTGGCGAGCGTGCGATCAACGTTCCGGTACAGCGCCTTTAGAGACGCTATCGCGGTGGTGCTGATGCGAAGCTGTTCACACAGCAAGCGTAGCATTGCCGGTGGCATCCGGAGTTTGCTGTCTGGCTCTCTCCCAGTCAGAGCCAGAAACGAAAGTTGGACGGCCAGGCCCAGGTGGTAGCGCTTGTCATAGTTGCTATCACGAATCTCCTTGACCAGCCGGTCAGGTAGACGGCAGTGCAGTTGCACGTCATCAGCGTTCAGGCCCGATGGAAGTTTCTCGTAGCCGACGAATCTGTACCGGTAGCTCGACATCAGCGTCCTCCCCAATGCAGAAGACACTATAAAACGCTGCTAAGTTGTTGTCGCTAAGGAGTTTTTTGATTCAGGATTCCGATTTTGCAATGAAACCGAGATCACCCCATGCAAGGCACCCACCAGCGGCCGCACGTCGTCGCGCCGGTGGTGCAGCGCGTAGTCCAACTGCCCCAGCGGCACGGGGCTGGGCAAGGCTGCCAACGCACCTCGCGCACACAGCGCCTGCGCCCACCCTTGTGGCAGCAAGCCCACGCCCAGGCCCTCGGCCAGCAGCCCCACGATGGCGCCCCAGTGGTTGCACACCACACGCCGGTGGATGCGCGCACCCGCCTGCCGAAGCCAGTCGTCGATGAGGTGGTTGATGCCAGAGCCCAGCGGCAAGCTCACCAGCGCATGCTGCTGCAGCGCCGCTGCGTCCATACATGGCAGCTTGGGCGCCAATTGCGCACCCGCGCACCAGATGAAGCCCGCTTGCTCCAGAGGCGCAGACGTGAGCGCACTGCGGGTGGCGGGGCCGGCGATGACGGCGGCATCCAGCTCACCCTTGTCCAGCCGCTCTGCGAGGGCCGCGCCCACATCGACGTGCACCGACACCTCCAACGCCGGGTGGGCATCGGCAATGGCAGCAACCCAGCGCGGCAGCCAGGTCAGCGCGGTGAGTTCGCCCACGCCCAGGCGGCACGGCCCGCGCAGGCCGCTTGCGCTGCCCATCTCCTGGTGCAGGCGGTCGGCCTGTTGCAGCAAGCTGCCCGCCAGCGGCAGCAGCCGCGCGCCCGCCTCCGTCAGCGCCGCCCGGTGGCCGGCGCGGTCGAACAGCGCCTGGCCCAGCGAGGCCTCCAGCTCGGCAATCCGTTTGGACAGCGAGGACACCGACAGGTGCACCCGCTCGGCAGCCAGCGAAAAACTGCTGCAGGTGGCGGCCCAGTAAAAGGCTTCGAGCTGTTTGAGCGTCATGCGCCTATTTTCACTTTGGCGAACATGGCGGTTTCAATAATTTCGCTTTCTGGCAAAAAGCCTTTGCCCCGACACTGCGGCCAGGAGTCTGCGCGGTAGAAGGCATC
>NZ_JBMIRS010000056.1:0-8470 GCF_049198005.1 Paracidovorax sp. MALMAid1276
GGCGCGGCCCAGGCCAGGGCAGCCAAGCAAGGGCCGCCCCGCAGCGAGGGCTGCGTCCCCCTGCCCGCATGGCGCAGCCATGCGAGAGCGGGGGGAAGGCGCGAAGCGACTCAGGGGGGTGTCTCTTCATCTTCATATGCCGATATTTTTGAACGCCACCGCGAACAGCGCATCCACGATGATGACCATGGTGATGGACGTGACCACCGACGCCGTGGTGCCCTGCCCCAGGCTTTGCGTGTTGGGCTTCACGCGCAGGCCCCAGTGGCAGCCGATGAGCGCGATGAAGGCACCGAACACCACCGACTTGGCCATGGCCAGGCCCAGGTTGCCGATCTTCACGGCGGCGGGCAGGGCCTGCACGAAATAGGCGGGCGAGATGTCCATGGCGATGTCGGCGGCCAGCATGCCCCCGGCCAGTGCAGACAGCGTGGTCCACACGCTGATCAGCGGCATGGCCAGCGCCAGCGCCAGGGTGCGCGGCATCACCAGGCGGAAGCTGTGCGGAATGCCCATGACGCGCATGGCATCGAGCTCTTCGGTCACGCGCATCACGCCGATCTGCGCGGTGATGGACGAGCCCGAGCGCCCGGCCACCAGGATGGCCGCCAGCATGGGGCCCAGCTCGCGGATCAGCGAGATGCCCAGGATGTTGACGATGAAGGACTCGGCCCCGAACTGGCGCAGCTGCAGGCTCATCAGGTAGGCCAGCACCACGCCGATCAGAAAGCCCACCAGCGCCGTGATGGGCAGCGCCGTGGCGCCCATGCGGTAGAGGTGGCCCGACACGTCTCGCCAGGGCCCGCGCTGCGGCGCGCGCGCCAGGCGCAGCAGGTCCAGCGCGAGCTGGCCCACCATCTGCAGCATGTGGCGGGCGTGGTCCAGGCCGTGCAGCACCTGCAGGCCGAACTGGTCGATCTGGTCGACCAGGCGCCAGGGCGTGGGCGCTGGGGGTGTGGTGGTGAATTCGGCCACGCGCTCGAGCATGTCGCGCTGGCCGTCGGTGCAGGCCAGCGCCTCGGGCCAGGCGCGCTGCCAGTGGTTCCACAGCAGCTGCGCGCCCACGTGGTCCAGCCACTGCAGCTCACGCAGGTCCCACGCCAGGGTGGGCGCGGCAGGGTGTTGCTGCAGCTGGGCAGACACCGACTTCCACTGTGCCTGGCTGCCCAGCTCGGCCGCGCCCCAGCGACCATGCAGCTGCGCACACGGGCCCTGGGGCGTGTCGGTGCGAACGATGCGAGGTGTGTGGTCGGTCATGAACGGGGCGGCGCGGCAGGCCGCCAGGGCAGCGGGGGAACACAGCGATGACGGCAGGGGGGCAGGCCCGGCAATCCGCACGCCAACAAAACATGCAGCCAGGACGGCCCAGGCGAGCGTGCATGGTAGCGGAGGCCTGTGGCACTGCGCCGTCGGACAACCGCGCACCCAGCGACGCCCCACAGAGCTTCCTGCGGTCGGATGGAGCGCGGTCTCGCCAGGGTTGTGCAGGACATCCCAAGCACAGCCCAGGGCCTGCAGCATGCAATTATTATCAAAACAGCCCCCAGCGCAATACCCATAAGCGCCAACAGCTACCAAAAATATAGCGCACCGGTTTTCACCTCTCGACACCGCCGGCGCGATCCGCACAATGGCCCACTACCCCGCGCCTTCGCGGGCCGGCCCTTGCCCCCTTGCGTCCCCCCGCCCTTGCATCCATGAGCGACACCACGTTTGACACCATCATCATCGGCGGCGGCACGGCCGGCGCCCTGCTGTGCAACCGCCTGAGCGCCGACAGCCGCCACCGTGTGCTGCTGATCGAAGCCGGCCGCAAGGACGACTACCACTGGATCCACATCCCCGTGGGCTATCTGTATTGCATCGGCAACCCGCGCACCGACTGGCTCTACACCACCGAGCCCGACGCGGGCCTGAACGGCCGCACGCTGCGCTACCCACGCGGCAAGACGCTGGGCGGCTGCAGCAGCATCAACGGCATGATCTACATGCGCGGCCAGGCGCGCGACTACGACCAGTGGGCCGAGCTGACGGGCGATGCCAGCTGGCGCTGGGAGAACGCGCTGCCGTACTTCCGCCGCCACGAAGACCACTGGCGGCTGGACGCGCCCGGCGCCGCGTCCGACGATTTCAGGCGCCTGCACGGCAACAAGGCCACCGGCAGCACGGGCGAGTGGCGCGTGGAAAAGCAGCGCCTGCGCTGGGACATCCTGGACGCGTTCTCCCAAGCCGCTCAGCAGGCCGGCATCCCCGCTACCGACGACTTCAACAGCGGCAGCAATGAGGGCGTGGGCTATTTCGAGGTGAACCAGAAGAGCGGCTGGCGCTGGAACACGGCCAAGGCGTTCCTGCGGCCCACCTGCAGCCGCCGCCCCAACTTCACGGTATGGACGAGCACCCAGGCCACGCAGCTGATCATCGAGACGCAGCCCGACGGCCGCCAGCGCTGCACCGGCGTGCAGGTGTGGAACGGCCGCGAGATGGTGACGGCGCACGCGCGCTCGGAGGTGATCGTGAGCGCGGGCGCGGTCAATTCGCCGCAGCTGCTGCAGCTGTCGGGCATCGGCCCCGCCGCGCTGCTGCGCCAGCACGGCGTGACGGTGAAGGTGGACCTGCCCGGCGTGGGCGCCAACCTGCAGGACCACCTGCAGATCCGCGCGGTGTTCAAGGTGGGCAATGTGCCCACGCTCAACACCATGGCCAGCTCGCTGTGGGGCAAGGCGCGCATCGGGCTCGAATACGCCGCCAAGCGCAGCGGGCCGATGAGCATGGCGCCGTCGCAGCTGGGCGCCTTCACGCGCAGCAGCCCCGACCAGCCGTATCCGAACATCGAATACCACGTGCAGCCGCTGTCGCTGGATGCGTTCGGCGAGCCGCTGCACAGCTTTCCGGCGTTCACGGCCAGCGTGTGCAACCTCAACCCCACCAGCCGGGGCACAGTGCACATCAAGAGCGCCGATTTCAAGGCCGCCCCGGCCATTGCGCCCCACTACCTCAGCACGCCCGAAGACCGCCAGGTGGCGGCCGACAGCCTGCGCGTCACGCGCCGCATCGTGGCGCAGCCCGCGCTGGCGCCGTACCAGCCGCAGGAATGGAAGCCTGGCGTGCAGTTTGAAAGCGACGAAGACCTGGCACGCCTGGCCGGCGACATCGCCACCACCATCTTCCACCCCGTGGGCACGACGAAGATGGGGCGGGACGATGACCCCATGGCGGTGCTGGATGCGCAGATGCGCGTGCGCGACGGGCGCGGCGGCGTGGTGGCCGGCCTGCGCGTGGTGGACGCGGGCGCCATGCCCACCATCACCAGCGGCAACACCAATTCGCCCACGCTGATGATGGCCGAGAAGGCGGCGGAGTGGATTCTGCAGGCGCGCGGCCGGGCCTGACGGGGTGGCGGTGCCCCGCGCGCGTCGGCGGCAGGGCCCGGCCTCAGCGGATGCCGCCCACGTAGCGCGGCAGCTCCTGCGGTGCCGCGGGGGCCTGCGGCACAGGCGCCACCCGCGGGCGCGCGGCGTGGGCGGCCACGTCCAGCAGCGGGCGGCGGGCAGCGGCGGCAGGCGCGGCGTGCAGCACCTGGTCCAGCCGGTCGGCCCACTCGGCCAGCTCGGGCAGCTGGTCTTCCAGCGCGCGCTGGCGCGCAAACCGCACGATCTCTCGCGCGTATTCGGCGTTCGCGGCCATCCACTCGGTATCGGTCACGCGCCCCGTCTTGCGCCGCAGCAGCACGTGCAGATGGGCGGCGATGGCGAGGGTGTCGGAATCGGGCATGGGCGGCTCCTTATGGCATGCGGTCGGTCATCCAATGCGTGCTGGGCGGATGATGTGAGCTGCGCCACCCGTGGGGACGACGCATGCCCTGCGACGGACGGGGCTGCATCTACCCGCCCAGCCGCTCGCGGTGCTGCGCGATGTCGAGCCCGGTCTGCTCGCTTTGCTCGTCCACGCGCAGGCCCATGGCGAAGTCGGTGATCCAGAGCAGCACGCCAGTCGCCACCAGGCTGTAGGCCATGACCGCCGCCACCCCGATGGCCTGCGTGATCAGGCTGCCTTCGGCGCCGCCCACCGTCTTGCTGGCCAGCACCCCGGTGAGCAGCGAGCCCACGATGCCGCCAATGCCGTGCACGCCAAACACATCGAGCGAATCGTCGGCGCGCAGCAGGCGCTTGAGGCCCGTGGCACCCCAGTAGCACGCGAGGCCCGCCACCCCGCCAATGATGACGGCCGAGCGCAGCGTGACGAACCCGGCGGCCGGCGTGATGGCCACCAGCCCTGCGACCAGGCCCGAGCACAGCCCCAGCAGCGACGGCCGCCCGCGCACCACCCATTCGCCCAGCATCCAGGCCACCGCGCCTGCGGCTGCGGCCAGGTGCGTCACGGCCATGGCCAGCCCGGCGCGGCCGTCGGCCGCCACGGCCGAGCCTGCGTTGAAGCCAAACCAGCCCACCCACAGCAGGCCCGCGCCCGCCATCGTGAGTGCCAGGCTGTAGGGCTCGAACGCCTCGCGCCCATAGCCGGTGCGGCGCCCCAGGAACCAGGCGCACACCAGTCCGGCCACGCCGGCGTTCACGTGCACCACCGAGCCGCCCGCAAAATCGAGCGCCCCCATCTGCGCCAGCCAGCCGCCCGGCTCCCACACCCAGTGCGCCACCGGGGCGTAGACCACCAGCGTCCAGAGGCTGACGAAGACCAGCAGGGCCCCAAAGCGCATGCGCTCCACCACCGCGCCCACCAGCAGCGCGGCGGTGATGATGGCAAACGTGAGCTGGAACATCGCGTAGACCGATTCGGGGATGTGCGGCGCCACATGGCTCACGGCCAGCTTGGCGGCCCCCAGCTGGAAGTCCAGCCCCGCGAAGCCCATGCGCTCGGTGCCTCCCAGCCAGGCGCTGCCGGGCGTGAAGGCCAGCGAGTAGCCCGCCGCAAACCACAGCAGGCTGACCAGCGCCGCGACGGCCACCACGCTGGCCATGGTGTTCAGCACATTCTTCTTGCGCACCATGCCCGCATAGAACAGGGCGATGCCGGGCAGCGTCATCAGCAGCACCAGGGCGGTGGAGGTCATCATCCAGCCGGTGTCGGCGGCGCTGATCGCCTCCAGCGGCACCAGGCCCGGCCGGTTCAGCGGCGCGGCGCCCGCCTGGGCCAGCGCGCCAGTCCAGGGCACCAGCCCCAAGCCACCCAAAATCCCTGCAACACACCGCCGGTTGACTGCCCCCATGGACGCTCCCTTTCGCAATTTGTTACAGGCGCGTTGCACGAGCCATGCCAGCGTGGGATGGCGTTTGGGGCCCCATCGGCGCGCCAACATCGGGCACGGCGCGTCGGCCGCAGCCCTGGGTGGGGGGCGGGAAACCCCCAATGCACCAGCGGGGTGCAGCCGTTACATTTATGGCACTCGAAAGCGCGCTTCGGTGTGCCAAGCGAGGGGCCGAGGAGACATCCTTTCTACCTACAACCACATTGTTCAAGCACCCAACGAGGTGCATCCTTTTTTCAGGCGCTGGCGATCCCAGCGCTTTTTTCTTGCCCGCGCGCCAGCGCATGGTCCATCCCAATCTGAAAAATTGATAGCACTGCGGGTGCGACAATCCAGCGGATGGAATGGATTTTTATCACCTTCGCCTCGCTGCTGGCAGGGTTTGTGGATGCGATCGTGGGCGGCGGCGGGCTGGTGATGGTGCCGGCGCTGTTTGCGGCGTTTCCGGGTGCGGCGCCCGCCACGCTGCTGGGCACCAACAAGGCGGCATCGGTGTGGGGCACGGCCATGGCCACCTGGCAATACAGCCGCCGGGTGCAGATCCGCTGGCGGGCCATGCTGCCCGCGGCCACGGCGGGGTTTGCAGGCTCGTTTGCCGGGGCCTGGGCGGTCACGGTGCTGTCGGCCGACTTTCTGCGCAAGCTGCTGCCGCTGGTGCTGCTGGGCGTGCTCGTCTACACCCTGGCCAAGAAGGAACTAGGGCGGCACCACGCCCCGCGCTTTGCGGGGCAGGCCGAGGTGGTGGCCGCCTGCCTGATCGGGGTGCTGATCGGTTTTTATGACGGCTTCTTCGGGCCGGGCACGGGCAGCTTCTTCGTCTTCCTGTTCGTGCGGCTGCTGGGCTACGACTTCCTGAACGCCTCGGCGTCGGCCAAGCTGCTGAACTGCGCCACCAACATTGCCGCCATCGTGCTGTTTGCGGCCAAGGGCCACGTGTGGTGGCACTTTGCGGTGACGCTGGCCGTGGCCAACGTGGTGGGCAGCCTGCTGGGCACGCACATGGCACTCAAGCACGGCACCGGGTTCGTGCGCGGCATCTTCATCCTGGTGGTGGGCACGCTGATCCTGAAGACGGGCTACGACGCCTTCCTGCGCTGAGCCCGCTGAACGCGCCGCCCCGGGCTGCCTCAAGTTCGGGGAACCTGCCTAAAACCTGTTGTGAATTGGCCCACAAGCGCTTTTTGGGGGGTGTCCGCAGTGTCAAGGAAAAAGTTCACAACTTTATAATCATGTCCATTTGATGACGGCAGGCCTCGCCATTGGCGATGACACCGCCCTCCTATCCCCAAGCCTCCGGCCTGCTTACCCGCCTGCCGGATTTTTTGTACCTGAAATACCCCCCACAGGACCCTTCCCATGAAACTGATCAAGCTTGCCGCCACCGCCCTCGCGCTCTGCGCCGCATTTGCCGCCCAGGCCCGCACGCTCGACGAAGTGAAGAAGGACGGCAAGATCCTGATCGCCACCGAAGGCCAGTTCGCGCCCTTCAACTTCTTCAACGGCACCACGCTGACCGGCTTCGAGGTCGAGGTGGCCGAGCTGGTGGCCAAGAAGATGGGCCTCACGATCCAGTGGAAGACGCTGGGCTTCGACGCCCTGCTCACCGGCCTGCGCCAGGACCGCTGGGACCTGGTGATCGCCTCGCACGGCATCACCGACGAACGCGCCAAGGCCGTCACCTTCACCGAGCCGCACTACTGCTCGGGCGGCATGATCATCGCCATGGACCCGGCCATCAAGAACGCCAAGGACCTGGCCGGCAAGGTGGTGGCCGTGCAGACGGGTACGAGCTACCTCGAAAACGTGCAGAAGGTCTCGTCCATCAAGGAAATGAAGAACTTCCCCACCGACGTGGACGCGCGCAGCGCCCTCGCCTCGCGCCGTGTGGACGCCTGGGTGACCGACCGCTTCGTGGCCAAGGCCGTGGCCGACAAGAACCCCGGCACCGGCTTCAAGCTGGGCGACATGCTGTTCATCGAGCGCATCGCCGCCGCCGTGGCCAAGGGCAACAGCTCGCTGGCTGGCGGCTGGAACAAGGCCCTGGCCGAAGTCATGGCCGACGGCAGCTACGCCACGCTGTCGAAGAAATACTTCAACGAAGACGTTCGCTGCACGAACTGAAGCGCCCCTTCGCACTGACCGGGGTTCTTTATGCTTCTTGCCCTTTGGCCCGAGCGCTGGTCTCGCCAGCAGCGCAGCAACGCCACGCTCGTCTCCGCCGTCCTGCTGATGGTGCTGGCGCTGGCCCTGCTGGGCAAGCTCCTGTCTTTTCTGCCCGACCCGATCGGCCCCAACGCCCAGGCGTTTTCTGACGGCGCGCGCACCACGCTGTGGCTCACGCTGATCAGCGGCAGTGTGGGGCTGGTGCTGGGCACGGCCGCAGCGCTGGCGCGCACCGCACGCTGGGCCGCCGTGCGCTGGGTGGCGCGCTTCTACATCTGGGTGATCCGCGGCACGCCGCTCTTGGTGCAGATCCTGTTCGTGTACTTTGCGCTGCCCGTGCTGGTGCCGGGTCTGAACCTGCCCGACTTTGCCGCCGCCGTGCTGGCGCTGGGCCTGAACGTGGGCGCCTACAACGCCGAGGCCATCCGCGCGGGCCTGCTGGCCGTGCCGCGCGGCCAGACGGAGGCCGCCCGCGCTCTGGGCCTGGGCCGCACGCATGTGTTTCTGGACGTGGTGTTCCCGCAGGCCTTCAAGATTTCGCTGCCGCCGCTGGTGAGCAATTTCGTGGCGCTGCTCAAGGACTCCTCGCTGGCCTATGCCATCGGCGTGGTGGAGCTGACCAACGTGGGCAACCGCATCCAGTCGGCCACGTTCCAGCCCATCGCCACGCTGTCGACCGTGGCGCTGACCTACCTGCTGCTGACCACGCTGGTCACGCAGGTGAGCAATGCCGTGGAATACCGCTTCGACGTGGAAGGGCGCAGCCAATGAGCGCCGCCTCCACGCCCTTCATCGTGGCCGAGCGGGTGTGCAAGTCGTTTGGCGCCCACCAGGTGCTCAAGAACGTGTCCACGCAGTTCAACACCGGCGAGGTGACGGTGATCATTGGCGCCTCGGGCTCGGGCAAGAGCACCTTGCTGCGCGCCATCAACCGGCTGGAGCCGCACGACAGCGGCACCATCACCATCGGCGGCGAACCGGTGGGCGACGACCCGCACCTGCTGCAGAAGCAGCGCAGCGAGGTGGGCATGGTGTTCCAGCAGTTCA
>NZ_JBMIRS010000057.1:0-2889 GCF_049198005.1 Paracidovorax sp. MALMAid1276
CAGCGCTTGATGGATAAGCGCTGAGGGCCTAAATGACCACTATTTTTGCCCGCTGCCCTCAGCGGCTCGCCACAACGGCCTGCCGAAACTGCACCACATTGCCTTCGGGATCATGGCCATCGCAGGCCCTGAACCCGCGGGCTTCCCACTCCCGGGCTGCGGGGGCGATCTCGCCACCCCATTGCAAGGCCAGTGCGCGTGCCTGGGCCAAGTCGGGCACGGCGAAGAAGAGCTTGATGGGCGTTTGTTCGCGGACCACCGGGGGCTCGGCGATCTGGATGGTCCGGGCGATGGCGGGGGGTATCGCATGGACGACCAACTGCACGGTGCCAGACTCCAAAACGATGTGGTCGCGCTCGGCATGCACCACCACCAGGGCGCACAGGTGCTCATAGAACGCGGCCACACGCCGGATGTCCTTGGCAAAAACGACGGCACCGGACAAAGGCATGGTGGACATGGGGCGCAGCTCCGAAGTGGATCCAGCGGCGGATTGTGCGTTCTTTCCACAAAGAAGTGGCCGCCCACGGGGCCCGCCTACGCCACCGCCACCACCGCCGTCCTGCGCACCCGCCGCACATTGAACGCGCTCGCGATCAGCACCCCCTGCACCACAGCCAGCCCGAGCAGCACGGCGGTGTGGCGGCCCTGGTCGAGCAGCAGGCCGAACAGCAGGGGCGACATGGCCTGGCCGATATCGAGGCCCGAGTACACGATGCCGTAGACGCGGCCGGTGGAGCCCTCGGGCGTGGAGCGCTTGACCAGCAGGTCGCGCGAGGGGCCCGCAATGCCGGCGCAAAAGCCCATGATGCCGAAGAGCACCGGCACGAGGACGCCCGGCACGTGCAGCAGCGCCAGCGCCACGGCCACGCACGCGGCCAGGCCAAAGCCCACGCCCACGATGCGCTCGCAGCGGCTGGGGTCTGCTGCCAAAAAGCCGCCCAGCACCATGCCACCCGCGCTGGCCACCATGTACACGGTGAGGCACATGGCCGCCAGCGCCACGGGCACGGCGTGCAGCTGGCGCGCCGCCTCGGGCGCAAAGGCCTGCACCACGTTGAGCGACACGGCATAGAAAAAGAAGAACGCAAAACACATCCACACCGCGGGGATGCGCAGAAACGCAAAGTTGCCGGCCTGCGAAGCAGCGGCAGGGCCTGCTGCTGCAGAGGCTGCAGAGGCTGCAGACGCTGCGGTGGGCGCCGCCGCAGGCGCTGCGGGCAGCGCGAGGTGGCGGCGGTAGGCCAGCAGCACCAGCAGCACCGCAAACGCCAGCACGCCCGCACACACCAGCGCCACGCGCCATGAGGTGGCGATGGCGATGGGCACCAGCATGGCCGGCGCGAGCGCCCAGCCCAGGCTGCCGGTGATGCCGTGCACGCTGTACGCATGGCCCAGGCGCGGTGCGCTCACGCGCTTGTTGAGCAGGGTGTAGTCCACCGGGTGGAACACGCCGTTGCCGATGCCCGCGAGCACCGAGAACGCGGCCAGCATGGCGTAGCTGGTGCTGGCCGCAAAGCCGAAGGCCGCCAGGCCCAGCAGCGCCAGGCCGCCGAACAGGATGGGCCGGGGGCCGAAGCGGTCGACCACAAAGCCCGAGCCCGCCTGCACCGCGCACGAGACCACGAAGAAGATGGTCATGAGAAAGCCCAGCTCGGTGTAGCCGACCTGGAAGGCGTCCTTGAGCCAGGGGAACAGCGGCGCCAGCAGCAGCTGGCTGTAGTGGCTGATGAGGTGGGCGATGCCCACGAGGCCGATGACGCTGGCGTCGGCGCGCAGCGGTACGCCGGCGGCGGAAAGGGTGGCGTTGGCGGAAGTCATGGCGGCATCGTAGACTTGGGCCTCGCTTTCTGGAATGCGACGGAACGACAGCTTTCGGCGAATTTGCGCCAAAAAATGGCTCTCCCTCCTCCCATGACCTTGCCGCGCCCACGCCGCCAGCCCGCTCCCCTGGGCGACACCGACCCTTTCACCCCCACGCCGCAGCGGCCGGTGCGGGTGCGCGCGCGCGACATGGCGGCCGATTCGCATTTCGAGCCGCACCGCCACGCCTGGGGGCAGCTGGCCTACTGCGCCAGCGGCGTGATCCAGGTGAGCGTGCATGCCCCCGGGCCGCCCGCGTCGTACATCGTGCCGCCCTCGCGCGCGGTGTGGATTGCGCCCGGCGCGCTGCACGCGGTGGCGGTGCTGGAGGCCGCCGCGTTCCGCACGCTGTATGTGGACCGGAGCGCGGTGGCCGACGACGGTGCGGGCGCCCGCGTGCTGGCGGTGTCGCCGCTGCTGCGCGAGCTGGTCTCGGCGCTGGACCCGGTGGGCGGCCCGCCGCCCGCACCGGCGCGCGAGGCCGCGCTGACGGCGCTGGTGCTGGACGAAATCGCCCAGGCCGAAACCCTGGCCCTGGGCGTGCCCCTGCCCGGCCCGCACAGCGACAAGCGCCTGCGCGCGCTGTGCCAGGCGGTGCTGGATGCACCGGGCCGCCACGCCACGCTGCACGGCTGGGCGGCCGACAGCGGGGCCAGCGAGCGCACACTGGCGCGCCTCTTTCGCGCGCAGTTCGGCATGGGCTTTGCGCAGTGGCGCAAGCAGGCGGTGCTGGCCCACGCCCTGCCCCGGCTGGCGCGCGGCGAGCCCGTGGGACAGGTCGCGGCGGCGAGCGGCTATGGCAGCGAGAGCGCGTTCTCGGCCATGTTCAAGGCCGCCATGGGGCAGCCCCCCAGCAGCTTCCTGGGCCGCTGAGCGGGCGCGTTCAGAACCTGTTCAAGATCTTTTCGGGGGCGCACAAGGTCCTTGCCCGAAGGGTTGGAGTGAAATCGGGCGATGGGACGCCCCGGCTGCTTGCATGGGCACGCGCCCATGCGGCGCATCCGAAGCATCCACTCATCCCGATTG
>NZ_JBMIRS010000072.1:0-24197 GCF_049198005.1 Paracidovorax sp. MALMAid1276
CCTTCCCCCTTCTCTCGAATTGCTGCGCAATTCGGGAAGAGGGACAACGCCAGCGCGGCGGCGCGGCCCTTGCGCGGCGTTCGCTGGCCCTGGGGCGCGCCAGTTTCGGAGAGTTGGGGCCTGGCGGGCCCTAGAATCCACTTCCTATGTCCTACCTCGTGCTCGCCCGCAAGTACCGTCCCCGCAATTTCACCGAAATGGTGGGGCAGGAGCATGTGGTGCAGGCCCTCTCCAATGCGCTCACGCAGCAGCGCCTGCACCACGCGTATCTGTTCACCGGTACGCGCGGCGTGGGCAAGACCACGGTGTCGCGCATCCTGGCCAAGTCGCTCAACTGCCAGGGCCCCGATGGCAATGGCGGCATCACGGCCACACCCTGCGGCGTGTGCCAGGCCTGCACCGACATCGACAGCGGCCGCTTTGTGGACTACACCGAGCTGGATGCGGCCTCCAACCGGGGCGTGGATGAAGTGCAGAGCCTGCTGGAGCAGGCGGTCTACAAGCCCGTGCAGGGGCGCTTCAAGGTCTTCATGATCGACGAAGTGCACATGCTGACGAATACGGCGTTCAACGCCATGCTCAAGACGCTGGAAGAGCCGCCCGAATACCTCAAGTTCGTGCTCGCCACCACCGACCCGCAGAAGGTGCCGGTCACGGTGCTCAGCCGCTGCCTGCAGTTCAACCTGCGGCCCATGGCGCCCGAGACGGTGCTGGAGCACCTTACCCGCGTGCTGGCGCATGAAAACGTGCCTGCCGAGCCCCAGGCCCTGCGCCTGCTGTCGCGCGCGGCGCGCGGCTCCATGCGCGATGCGCTCTCGCTCACCGACCAGGCCATCGCCTTTGGCAGCGGCCAGCTGCAGGAGGCCGGTGTGCGCCAGATGCTGGGCGCAGTGGACCGTTCGTACGTCTTCCGCCTCATCGAGGCCCTGGCCCAGGGCGACGGCAAGACGGTGGTGGAGACGTCGGACGCGCTGCGCATGAACGGCCTTTCGGCCGCGTCCACGCTGGAAGAGATGAGCGCCGTGCTGCAGCGCATGGCCGTGTACCAGGCCGTGCCGCAGATGGCCGGTGCTGTGGATGCCAACGACCCCGAGGCTGCGGAAACCGCGCGCCTGGCCGCGCTGATGCCGGCAGACGAAACCCAGCTGCTTTACAGCGTGTGCCTGCACGGTCGCGGCGAGCTGGGCCTGGCGCCCGATGAGTATGCGGCGCTGACCATGGTGCTGTTGCGCCTGCTGGCCTTCAAACCCCAGGGCGGGGCGGCTGAAAAAAAAACTCTAGCGCCGACTGAATCCCGTCCTGCGGGGCCGTCGGAGGCTGGTGCATCGGCGGCGGCGCTTACCTCGACGCTGGGATCGACGCCCGGCCCGCTTGCGGTCTCTGCGGCACCGCCTGCAGCCGCTGCGCCGCCCGTGTCCCCAGAGCCTCCGCCCTGGCCGGATTCACCGGACGAGGATGGCGCAGGTGCTGCGGCGGCGCTGGCAGCCCCGCCCACGTTCCGGGCGGCAAGCACGCCCAACAATTCAAGCAGGCCCAGCACGCCGTTGCCGGTTCGATCCCCCGAAAATTTTGATCAAAAAATGGCCCCAGCGCTTGACCAGCAAGCGCTGAAAGCTCCTGAATTTGTAGCAATCCCGGTGCGCACGGCCCCTGAGCCCGGCGAGCGGCTTCAGCCCGCCGCCCAGCCCCTGACCGCGCCACGGCCCGTGTCCGCGCGCTACACGCCCACCGAAGAGGGCGATGTGTGGCATGCCACCGTGCAGCAGCTGGTGGCGGCCGAGGCCATTGCCGCGCTGGTGCGCGAGCTGGCCCTGCAGTCGCAGCTGGTCGCGCGCGATGGGGGCCACTGGCTGCTGCGCGTGGAGCGAGAATCCCTGAACCAGCCCGTGGCGCGCGAGCGCCTGCGCGCCGCGCTGGAGGCGGCGGGGCACGCCACGCAGATCAGCGTCGAGGTGGGGGTGGTCATCGACAGCCCCGCCCGCCGCAATGCCGCCGCAGCGGCCGAGCGCCAGCGCCGTGCCGAGGAGATCGTGATGAGCGACCCCTTTGTCCAGTCGCTGATGCGCGACTACGGGGCCAAAATTGTCCCTGGCAGCATCAAGCCTGCATGACCTGCGCGGCTTCTTGCACAGGATGTTGGCACCGGGAGGCCCGGCGTGCCGCCCGGCGAACCCCACCCTGCACCATCGATCTTTCTGACTGATTTCAACTGAAAAGGAAACCACACCATGTTCAACAAAGGACAACTCGCCGGCCTCATGAAGCAAGCCCAGGCCATGCAGGACAACCTGAAGAAGGCACAGGACGAACTGGCGTTCATCGAGGTGGAGGGCGAGTCGGGCGCTGGCCTGGTCAAGGTGCTGATGACCTGCAAGCACGACGTCAAGCGCATCACCATCGACCCCAGCCTGCTGGCCGAGGACAAGGACATGCTCGAAGACTTGGTGGCGGCGGCTTTCAATGCGGCCGTGCGCAAGGCCGAGGAGACTTCGGCAGAGAAGATGGGCAAGCTCACGGCAGGGATGCCGGGCCTCCCCGGCGGCATGAAATTCCCTTTCTGAGGGTTGGCTACTGCGCGCCAGCCATGCGTCGTTGGGCGGTGCTCGCAATCCTCACGTACAGGAAGTACGTTCCGGTTGCTGCGCTCCGTCCGCCTAGCCTGGCAGGCGCTCGCTACGCCCTTGAGGGCGGGGTGTGAACGCCTTCGTGAGGGCTTGCCAAATTCCAAGCCTCCGTTCGGGCTGAGCCTGTCGAAGCCTGGCGCCGCTATCTCCTACCCGCTCATCTGCATCGTCCGTTATCCCATGTCCACCACCAACTCCCTCGACGTTCTGATCCAGGCGCTGCGCCGGCTGCCGGGGGTGGGGGTGAAGTCTGCGCAGCGCATGGCGTTTCATCTGCTGCAGCACGACCGCGAGGGGGCGCTCGCGCTTTCGCGTGCGCTGTCGGATGCTGTGGGCACGGTGCACCACTGTGCGCGCTGCCACACGTTCACCGAGGCCGAGGTGTGCGGCACCTGCCTCGACCCGGATCGCGATGCCACGCGGCTGTGTGTGGTGGAGACGCCGGCGGACCAGGCGGCGCTGGAGCGCACGGGCGCGTTCAAGGGCCTGTACTTCGTTTTGATGGGGCGGCTCAGCCCGCTGGACGGCGTGGGCCCAAAGGAAATCGGCCTGCACAAGCTGATGGAGCGCGCGTGCGATGGCGTGGTGGAGGAGGTGATCCTGGCCACCAACTTCAATGCGGAAGGCGAGGCCACCGCGCATGTGATCAGCGAATCGCTCAAGAGCCGCGGCGTGCATGTGACGCGGCTGGCGCGCGGCGTTCCGGTGGGCAGCGAACTGGAGTATGTGGACCTGGGCACCATTGCCCACGCGCTGGTGGACCGGCGATGATGCAGCGCGCCTGCGTGGCCGGTCTCTTCCGGCTTGCGGCGTGCCTCTAGAATACTCACAATTTAATAGCTGCCAGCGCTTGCTCAATAAGCGCTGGGGCGCAAAAAGGCTTGAAAAATCATGAACACCAGCATGCACGTTGCACGGTTTACGGTGGCTTACTGGTGCGTGCTGATCGCAGCTCTGCTGCCCATCGGCTGCGCCTGGCTCGCCAAGAGCGGGGCCTTTGGCAAGCCCCGCCGCGACGGAGGTTTTGACAACCGCAATCCGCGCGAATGGATGGCGCGGCAGACCGACTGGCGGGCCCGTGCCAATGCGGCGCAGGCCAACAGTTTTGAAAACCTGCCGTTCTTCATCGGCGCGGTCATCATTGCCCACCTTCTGGGCGCGGGGCAGACGATGCTGGACATGCTGGCGTTCCTGTACGTCATGCTGCGCATCTTCTACATCATGATGTATGTCGCCGACATGCCGACGGCGCGCAGTGCCGTGTGGGCGGGCGCTTTTGTGGTGAACATTGCCATCCTGTTCGTGGGTTATCGGTAAGGTGAGGCGTGCCGCCGTGCCACGCAGCACGGCAGGCTGCACACGGGTGTCATGCGGCATGCGCCATGCGCTGTGGAGGCCGCGGCGCGGTTCTTACGTAGAAACCCCCACGGGCTCACCCTGATGCGCGCAGGCAGGGTTTGCGGCACGATTGTTGCAATGCAGCATTCGCTGTCCTGCTTTTTCGTTGATCTCGCTGCCTGCTGTGCCCTGACTGCGCTCCGCCGCCCCTGACAGCGCGGTGTGTTCCTGAACCCTTTCAACCCTCCTGATTCCGTGAATTCCCGTTTGCTCAGTCGCCGTGCGTTTGCCGCTGCCGTGTCTGCCTTGTCGGCCGCCAGTGTGTGCGCGCCAGCGCTGCTGGCGCACGGGCGCGCGCGGGCCGACGAGCCACACGGCGAGCCGCAGGGCCCGGCTGCGCTGGGGCGGCTCACGATTGCGGTGGGCGGCCAGGGGGTTCTCTATCACCTGCCGCTGGCGCTGGCGGACCAACTGGGGTATTTCCGCGCTGAGGGGCTCGATGTGTCTGTGCGCGACTTTCCCGCGGGCGCGCTCGCGCTGCAGGCGGTTCAGGACGGGGCTGCCGATGTGTGCTCGGGCGCGTATGAGCACACGCTCCGGCTGCAGTTGCGGGGGCAGTCATACCGTTCGCTGGTGCTGCACGGCCGCGCGCCGCAGCTGGCGCTCGGGGTATCCCAGCGCGCCCTGCCGGCCTACAAGGGCCTGGGCGACCTGGCGGGGCGCCGGGTCGGCGTGTCGTCCATCGGCTCGTCCACCCATCTTGCGGCCAGCCTGCTGCTGGCACGCGCCGGCATGGGCGCAGGCGATGTGAGTTTTGTCGGCGTGGGCTCGGGCGCGGCCGCCATGAGTGCGTTGCGCACGGGGCAGGTGCACGCCCTGTGCCATGCCGATCCGCTCATGACGCTGCTGGAACAAAAGGGCGACGTGCGCATCGTGGGCGATTTGCGTTCGCTGAAGGCGTCGCAGGACGTGCTGGGCGGTGTCATGCCCGCCGGTTGCCTGTATGCGCCGCAGGCCTTCGTGCAGAAACACCCGGCCCAGGCGCAGGCGCTTGCCAACGCGGTGGTGCATGCCCTCAAGTGGCTGCAGACGGCCGTGCCTGCCGACATCGTCAAGACCGTGCCGGCAGCCTTTCTGATGGGCGACCGCAGCGCGTACCTGACGGCATTCACCCGCGTGCGCGAAACCTATTCCCCCCACGGCCTGATGCCCGACGATGGCGCTGCCACGGCCTGGAAGGTGCTGGCTCGGGCCCACCCCGAACTGGGCGATGCGCGGGTGGACCTGGCCCGCACGTTCACCAACGACTTCGTGCGCAAGGCGCGCATCAAATTCAACGTGTAGGGACGGCGCCCCGGACTCGGGAAGATGGCTTACATTCGTCGGCTTCCCGGCGGGGTTAGCCTCAGCCGGCCGCCCTGGCCCGCGAGCCTTTGCGGCAGAAGCCTGTTCGATATTCCCAAGGATCGCCCATGACATTCACCCTCAGCATCGGCCCGCTCGTTTCGCTCATCGCGGGCATTCTCATCCTCATCATGCCGCGCCTGCTCAGCACCATCGTGGCCCTGTATCTCATCATCATGGGCATCCTGGGGCTGATGGGAATGCATTCGCTCAAGCTCTGAGCGCCCCGCAGGGCGCGGCACCGCAGGGGCTCAGCGGCGCCGGACCTTGGAGGGTGTTCCGCCCTTCCGGGCGGTGGGCGCCACCGCGCGCTTGCTGGCGCTGCTGGAGCGCGTGGCGCCGCTGCTCTCGCGCGCAGCACGCACGGGCAGGTACACGACCACCTGCTGGCCCGCCTTGAAGGCCGCATTGGCGCGCACATCGTTCCAGTCGGCCACATGGGCGGCCGTCAGCCTGTAGCGGCGGGCAATGCTGGCCACCGTCTCGCCCTTGCCCGCGCGCACCGTCGTCCGACGCGTCACCACTTCGGGCGTGAACGACAGCTGGCCGTTGTCGGCAAGGTGTGAGGAGACGTCCTGCCGGGTGGTGCTGGAGCGCGGCACCATGAGCGCCGATCCGGCCTTGATCAGCATGCGCGGCGGAATGTTGTTCACGCTGCGCAGATCGGCTTCGCTGATGCCGGCGCGCTGGGCAGCCTCCGCCACGCTCATGTTGCTGGGCACGGACCACACCGTCCAGCTTGCGTACTGGCCTTCGCGGCGGGCCTCCAGGTTGCGCTGGAACACCTTGGCGTTGTTCCAGGGCAGCAGGATCTGCGGCGTGCCCGCGGCGAAGATCACGGGCCGGTTGAACGAAGGGTTGAGGGCGCGGAAGTCTTCCTCGCGAATGCCGGCCAGCGAGGCCACCAGCGCCACGTCAATGTCGTGCGTGATGTCCACGGTCTGAAAGTAGGGGTGGTTCTCGATCAGCGGCAGCTCGGTCTTGAAGGCGTCGGGGTTGGCCACGATGTTCTTCACCGCCTGCAGCTTGGGCACGTACATGCGCGTTTCTGCGGGCATGTTCAGCTCGGTGTAGCTGGTGCCCAGGCCGGCCTTCTGGTTGCGCGCTATGGCGCGGCCCACGCTGCCCTCGCCCCAGTTGTAGGCGGCCAGGGCCAGGTGCCAGTCGCCAAACATGTTGTAGAGCTTTTGCAGGTAGTCGAGCGCCGCGCGGGTGGAGGCCAGCACGTCGCGCCGGTCATCGCGGAATGCGTTCTGCTTCAAGTCGAAATAGGTGCCCGTGGCCGGCATGAACTGCCACATGCCGGCCGCCTTGGCCACCGACACGGCCTGCGGGTTGAACGCGCTCTCGATATAGGGCAGCAGCGCCAGCTCGGTGGGCATGCCGCGGCGCTCCAGCTCTTCGACGATGTGGAACAGATACTTGCTCGAGCGCTCCGTCATCCGCTGCATGTAGTCGGGCCGGGTGGCATACCACTGCTCGCGGTCCTGTACCAGTTCATGCTCCAGATCGGGCATGGCAAAGCCCCGGCGGATGCGGTCCCAGAGGTCGGAAGGGGCCGACAGGGAGGCCACGCTGCCGTGTGCGGCTTGCGCCATCGCGATGGGTTCGAGGGGGCCGTTGGGATACACCGGCGTATGGGGCTTGAGGGGCGCCTTGGGCGCTGCGGGAGCGCTGCCGGTGGTGGAGGCGGTGTTGTCGCCCGGTAGCGTCTCCACCGTGGCGCATCCTGTCAGCCAGAGGGCACTGGCCAGGCAGGCGATGTGCAGAATTTTCATCGGAACTCGTTTTTCCATTGGCGCAGCGCGGCCATCACCGCCACGGCGTCTTCTTCGTGAACCTGCGGGTCGCGGCCCTTGGCGGCCTGGGCCACTGCGGCTTGCCGCACACGCAGGAAGGGGTTGATATCTCTCTCCAGCGCCACGGTGGAGGGCAGGGTGGGCAGGTTCTGCGCACGCAAGGTTTCACAGCGGCTGCTGTACTGGAGCAGCGCCGCGTTGCCGGGTTCCACACTGCGGGCAAACTTCAGGTTGGCCAGCGTGTATTCGTGGGTGCAGCACACGCGCGTGTCGCCGGGCAGCGCCGCCAGCTGGTCCAGCGAGTGCAGCATCTGCGCAGGTGTGCCTTCGAACAGCCGCCCGCAGCCGCCAGAAAAAAGCGTGTCGCCACAGAACAGCAGCGGAGCGCCCTGCGCGGCAGGGCAGAAATAGGCGATGTGTCCCGCAGTGTGGCCGGGCACATCGATCACCTCGAACTGCAAGCCCAGCGATGGCACCGCGTCTCCTGCGGACAGGCGGACCACGGGCTCGGGGATGCGCTCGCGGGCAGGGCCGTACACCGTGGCGCCCGTGGCTTCGCGCAGCGCGTCGACACCGCCGACATGATCGGGGTGTTGGTGCGTGACTAGAATGGCCTGCAAGTCCAGCTTCAGGTCGGAAAGCGCCTGAAACACGGGGGCTGCATCGCCGGGGTCCACCACCAGGGCCTGGCGGCCGTCGTGCAGCATCCAGATGTAGTTGTCGGTGAAGGCGGGCAGTGGCAGCAAGTTCATGAGCGATCAAATTATAGGTTTGCACCACTGGTTCGACTCCCCGCCCGGCAGGTACCTGCTGGCGTGGGAGCAGTCATGCTTTGACGACGCGGTGGCCGACATCTTTGGCTATCACAGCCTGCAGCTCGGCATGCCCATGCTCGATGCCCTGCGCGCCAACCGCATGCCCCACCAATGGCTGGCTCTGGGGCAGGAGGGCGTGGAGGAAGGCATGCAGAAGGGCGCACAGGTGGGCGATGCCGCCGCATCGGCCGGCCCGGCGCCGTCGTCGCCGCTTCCCCGCCGGGCCGTGGCGCTGCTGGCCGACCCGGTGGCCCTGCCGTTTGCAGAAGCCAGCCTCGACCTGCTGGTGCTGCCGCACACCCTGGAGCTGAGCATCGACCCGCATGCCGCGCTGCGCGAGGTGGAGCGCGTGCTGGTGCCCGAAGGGCGGGTGGTCATCAGTGGCCTCAACCCCGCCAGCCTCTGGGGCCTGCGCCAGCGGCGCGCGCGCCTCTACCAGCGGTTTGGCGGCAGCCGGCTCTACCTGCCCGACGTGGGTGAATTCATCGGCTATCGCCGTTTGCGGGACTGGCTGCGGCTTTTGAGTTTCGAAGTCGAATCGGCCCGTTTTGGCTGTTATCGTCCTGCCGTGCGCAGCACCGCGTGGCTGGACCGATGGGCGTTCATGGACCCGCTGGGCGAGAAGTGGTGGCCCATCTTCGGTGCCGCGTATTTCATGGTGGCGGTCAAGCGCGTGCATGGCATGCGACTGATGGAGCCCCGCTGGCGCAGCCAGCGACAGCGTGCCGCAGGCAGCGTTCCCATTGCCAACCGGGCCCGTGCCGCCCCGGCTTCGCCATCGCCATCCCCATCGGTGCCGCGAACGCAAACCCTTCAACAGATCAGAAAGAACGCAGATTGAACCAGGTAGAGATATACACAGACGGCGCGTGCAAGGGCAATCCCGGGCCGGGCGGCTGGGGCGTGCTGCTGCGCTCGGGCGAAGTGGAGAAGGAATTGTTCGGCGGCGAGCTGGGCACGACCAACAACCGCATGGAGCTGATGGCCGTGATCGAGGCGCTGGCCGCGCTCAAGCGGCCCTGCGCGGTGACGCTGTACCTCGACAGCGAATATGTGCGCAAGGGCATCACTGAATGGATCCATGGCTGGAAGGCCAAGGGGTGGCGCACGGCGTCCAAACAGCCTGTCAAGAATGTCGAGCTGTGGCAGCGGCTCGACGCCCTGGTCAGCACGGGCGGGCACCGCATCGAATGGCGATGGGTGAAGGGGCACTCGGGCGACCCGGGCAACGAGCGGGCGGATGGCTTGGCCAACAAGGGGGTGAACCAGGCGCTGGGGCGGGGCTAGTCTTCCGGCAGGGCGCGCTTGCCTCGCGCCACGCACGCAAAGGGCTCCTGCGGGAGCCCTTTTTGGTGCCCGCATGTAAAGCCCGGGTAAAACCTGAGCGGAAGGCCCCGGGGCACAGCGTCCATGCCTGCAGGGTCAGACACGCACTGATACATTGTCAGATTGACTTTTGTCCCCACCCGGTCAGATCCATCCATGGCGTCCAAGAAAAGAACCCTCGTTGTCGCAGTCGTCGGCATCGCTGTTGCGGCGGCAGCGGCCTGGTGGCTGCAAAAGCCGGCACAGGCGCCGCGCACCGAAGCCGCCAGTCCGGGGGCGGCGGGCTCAGGCCCTTCGGCGCAGGGGGGGGGCGGCCCCGCAGGCGCCCGTGGCGGCGCACCGGCGGCTGGCGGGCAGGCGGGGGCGGGCAGGGCGGTCGCCGTGGAAGCGGTGGCCGTGCGCCAGAGGGCCCTGCGGGACGATGCCGAGGCCGTGGGCAGCCTGAGGTCGCGCCAGAGTGTGGTGCTGCGGCCCGAGGTGAGCGGGCGCATCACGCAACTGAACTTCCGCGACGGCGAGCGCGTGCGCCGGGGCCAGGTGCTGGTGCAGTTTGACGACCAGCTGCCCCGCGCCCAGGTGCAGCAAAGCCAGGCCGAGCTGTCCATCGCCCAGGCCAACCACAAGCGCAACCAGGAGCTGGTGGCCCAGGGCTTCATCAGCCAGCGCTCGGTGGACGAAAGTGCCGCCAACCTCGAGGTGGCGCAGGCCAAGCTGGCACTGGCGCAGGCCACGGCTTCGCGCCTGAAGATCGTCGCGCCGTTCGACGGCATTGCCGGCATCCGCAACGTGAACGTGGGCGACTACCTCAAGGACGGCGCCGACATCGTCAACGTGGAAGACCTGGATGCGGTGTACGTGGATTTCCGCCTGCCCGAGCGCCTGCAGGGCAAGGTGCGCACCGGCCAGGCTGCGCAAGTGTCTTTTGATGCCCTGCCGGGCGTGCGCTATGCCGCCGTGGTGCAGGCGATCAACCCCCAGATCGACGCGGACGGACGCTCCCTGGCCGTGCGCGGCTGCATCGACAACCGCCGCCTTCAGCTGCGGCCCGGCATGTTCGCGCGCGTGACGACCGTGTTCGCCGAGCGCAGCGACGCCCGCGTGATTCCGGAGGAGGCCGTGGTGCCCGATGGCGCCATGCCCTATGTGCTGAAGATCGTGGACGGCAAGGAGCCGGGCACGCGGGTGGCCCAGCGCACTCCGGTCACGCTGGGTGCACGCATGCCCGGTTTTGTGGAGGTGGTGCAGGGGCTGGCTCTGGGCGATTTGGTGGTGTCGGCCGGCCAGCAGCGCATCCAGCGCGACGGCACCGCGGTGCGCGTGGTGCAGCTGGGCGGGGGCGCCGCCGCCGGTGGGGCGCAGGGGGCGGCTGCAAAGGCGGCGCCCGGCGCTTCGGCTGCGCGGACCGCCGAACCGGCAACGACGTCGGCAGCGGCATCGTCAACGGCAGCGACACCACCCGCTGCCGCGTCGGCTGCGGGGCGCCTCGCCGGCGCCACGCTGGTCGAGCCGCTTCCCGGTGCAAACCCCTGCCAGCAGGGTGCGGCCCCGGCCACGCGCGCGGCGCCTTCGGGGCCCGCTCCGCGTGCGCCCCTGGCGCAGCCGCCGGTGCGCTCGCCGGCCTGACCCGGCCCCCACCCCGCCGTCTCCCATTGCCCTGACTCCCTCCCACTGCCATGCAACTCGCTGAAATTTCCATCCGCCGGCCAGTGTTTGCCACCGTGCTGTCGCTGCTGGTGCTGCTGATCGGTGCGGTGAGCTTCACGCGCCTGTCGGTGCGCGAGTACCCCAAGATCGACGAGCCGGTGGTCACGGTCAGTGTGCGCTACGCGGGCGCCTCGGCCGAGGTGATCGAGTCGCAGGTCACCAAGCCGCTCGAAGACTCCATTGCAGGCATCGACGCGGTGGACGTGATCACCTCCATCAGCCGGGCCGAGCAAAGCCAGATCAGCGTGCGCTTTCGCCTGGAGAAAGACGCCGACAACGCCGCCGCCGAGGTGCGCGACCGCACCGCCCGGGTGCGCAACCGCCTGCCCGACGCGGTGGACGAGCCCGTGATCGCCAAGGTCGAGGCCGACGCCTCGCCCGTGATGTGGCTCGCCTTCAGCAGCGAGACGCGCAGCCCGCTCGAGATCAACGACCTCGTCAACCGCATCGTCAAGCCGCGCCTGCAGACCGTGACCGGCGTGGCCGACGTGCCCATCTATGGCGAGCGCAAGTACGCCATGCGCGTGTGGCTGGACCCCGAGCGCATGGCGGGCTACCGCCTGACCACGCAGGATGTGGAAGACGCCATCCGCCGCAACAACCTGGAGCTGCCGGCCGGGCGCATCGAATCGCAGCAGCGCGAATTCAGCGTCACCTCGCAAACCGATCTGGCCACCCCCGCGCAGTTCTCCAACGTGGTGATCCGCACGGTGAATGGATTTCCCGTGCGCATCCGCGATGTGGCCCGGGTGGAAGAGGGCGCGGCCAGCGACCGCAGCCGCGTGCGGCTGAATGGCCGCGAGGCCATCTCCGTGGGCGTGATCCGCCAGGCCACGGCCAATCCGCTCGATCTGTCCAAGGGCGTGCGCGAGATGCTGCCCACGCTCAAGGCCGACCTGCCGCCCGACATCGGCATCGACATCGCCAACGACAACTCGCTGTTCATCGACCGCTCCATCAAGAGCGTGTACACCACCATTGCCGAGGCGGTGGTGCTGGTGGCGCTGGTGATCTTTGTGTTTTTGCGCACCTTCCGCGCGTCCATCATTCCCATCGTCACCATTCCGGTCAGCCTGGTGGGCAGCTTTGCGCTGATGTCGCTGGCGGGCTTCTCGATCAACACCCTCACGCTGCTGGCGCTGGTGCTGGCCATCGGCCTGGTGGTGGACGACGCCATCGTGATGCTGGAGAACATCTACCGGCACATCGAAGAAGGGCTGGATCCGTTCTCGGCCGCCATCAAGGGGGCGCGCGAGATCGGCTTTGCCATCGTGGCCATGACGCTGACCCTGGTGGCCGTGTACGCGCCGCTGGCCTTCACCCCGGGGCGCACGGGGCGCCTGTTTGTGGAGTTTGCGCTGGCGCTGGCGGGCGCTGTGCTGGTGTCGGGCTTTGTGGCGCTCACGCTGTCGCCCATGATGTGCTCGCTGCTGCTGCGCCACAACCCCCAACCCAACTGGTTCGACCGCTCCATGGAGCGCTGGCTGACTGCGCTGTCGGGCGCCTATGGCCGCCTGTTGCGCTGGGTGGTCACCGCCCGGTGGGCGCAGCGCGGTGCCGATGGCACGCCCCAGAGCGGCGGCTGGCGCGGCGCCGTGTTCCAGGCCCGCTGGCTGGTGCTGGCCGTGATGGCCGCCAGCGGCATCGCGCTAGCCGTGGTGTACCCCAGCATGCGGCAGGAGCTTTCTCCGCTGGAAGACCGGGGCACCATCCTGGCCAGCGTCACCGCGCCCGACGGCGCCACGCTGGAATACACCAACCGCTATGCGCTGGAGCTGGAGCAGATCGGCCGTGGCTACGGCGAGTTCGACCGCATCTTCGCCAACATCGGCAACCCCACGGTGGCGCAGGGCAGCGTCATCTACCGCACGGTGGATTGGGAAAAGCGCGAGCGCACCACGCTCGATCTTGCGCGCGAGCTGCAGCCCAAGGTGTCCGGCCTGCCGGGCGTCAACGCCTTCCTCATCACGCCGCCGTCGCTGGGCCAGGGATTTCGCTCGCGCCCGCTCACGTACGTGATCCAGACCTCCGACAGCTACGAAAACCTCAACACGGTGGTGAAGGCCTTCATGGCCGAGATTGCGCAGAACCCCGGCATCGTGGGCCCGGACGTGGACCTGCGCCTGAACAAGCCTGAACTGCGCATCGAGGTCAACCGCGAGCGCGCCGCCGACCTGGGCGTGAGCGTGGACGTGGTGGCCAAGGCCATCGAGACCATGCTGGGCGGCCGCACCGTGACCCGCTACAAGCGCGACGCCGAGCAGTACGACGTGATCGTGCAGACCGAGGCGCGGGGCCGCACCACGCCCGAGAACATCGACACCATCTACGTGCGCGGCCGCAACGAGGCGATGATTCCGCTGTCCAGCCTGGTCACGGTGCGCGAAAGCGTGAGCCCGCGCGAGCTGAACCACTTCGGCCAGCGCCGCTCGGCCACCATCACGGCCAACCTCTCGCCCAGCTACTCGCTGGGCGAGGCGCTCAGCTTCATGGGCACCACGGCGGCCAAGGTGCTCAAGCCCGGCTACACCACCGATCTGAACGGCATCTCGCGCGAATTCAAAAGCTCGCAGGGCGCTTTGGGCATCGTGTTCGTGCTGGCGCTGGTGTTCATCTTCCTGGTGCTGGCCGCGCAGTTCGAGAGCTTTGTCGACCCGCTCGTCATCATGCTGTCAGTGCCGCTGTCCATGATCGGCGCGCTGCTGGCCCTGAAGTGGAGCGGCGGCTCGCTCAACGTGTATTCACAGATTGGCCTCATCACGCTGGTGGGCCTGATCACCAAGCACGGCATCCTGATCGTGGAGTTCACCAACCAGCTGCGCGAGCAGGGCATGGAGATGGTGGATGCGCTGGTCAAGGCCTCCGAGCAGCGCCTGCGCCCCATCCTGATGACCACCGGCGCCATGGTGCTGGGCGCGATTCCGCTGGCATTGGCGACGGGCGCCGGCGCCGAAACGCGCACGCAGATCGGCTGGGTGATCGTGGGCGGCATGTCGCTGGGCACCTTGCTCACCATCTTTGTGGTGCCCACCATGTACACACTGTTTGCGCGCAAGGCGGTGCCGGGGGCGAACACGGCGGTGGCGGCGGACGTGCCTGCGCATCCGCTGCATCCGCAGGGGCATGATTACGTGGCTAAGTAGTCAGCAGGAAGATAAGAAGGGCCCGACTTGACCCTTCAACTGCGCGAAGGCTGCTTCGGGCCCAATGCTGACGGCTGGGCCGAGGATCGCTGTGGGCAAACTTGCACACTCGAAACTAAAGATTGCCGTTGGGAGGTCCTCCACAATTTGTGCGGGCGGTATCCTCGTAGCGCCGCGCGAAGGCGGCCATCAAACCCTAGCACCGAACATGAATCAACGCGACGCGGCAGCAATAGCTGCCCCTCTGGAAGCCGCTATTGCGCAACTTTCGAAAGCTCTATTGGAAGCCGAGGCACGTTTGGATGAACGGGCTCTTGAGTCCTTCAAGCGCTTGATCGGAATACATGTTGGCAAGCTCTCGCATGAGTTGCTCGACCCAATCTACGATGAACATCCGAGTGTGATGCCAGAAGGCTTGAGGAATTGAAGGCCCCCCTTACCCACCGGCTGCTCATGGCCGATTCCGGTCATGCATCAGCGCGGATGTTGTGGGGTGTGAGAGCTCATAACATCCATTCGCGCAGCCCAATGCTCAGTGGCGCGAGATTCCCATAGGAATCCGAAAGTTTAGGCCCCGATCACCTGCACCGCTTCCTGCAACTCCTGCCCCCTCTGCGGCCTCACCAGCCGCGCCACTTCCTTCCCATCCTTCAAGAACACCAGCGTAGGCCAGAGCTTGACCCCAAAGCTTCGGCCCAGGCGCTGGCCGGGGCCGTCTTCGACCTTGATGTGGGCGATCTCGGGGCGGTCTTTGAGTGCGGCTTCGATCAGCGGCTGGGCGCGCTGGCAGTGGCCGCACCAGGGGGTGCCGAACTCGACGACGGTGGCGCCGGTGGTTTGGTCCACTTCGGCGCGGGTGGGGGGCTGGGCCAGGTGTTGGGCGGTGTATGTCATGGCTGTCACTTCTCGCAAAACTTCAGGTTAGCCAGGCGCCACCGGGCGCGGGCGGGGCGGGGGCGCGTGGGGTTGTCAGATCACGCCGTCAAACACCATCACGTCCACCGCGTCGCCCACGGCCACGTTGCCCTGGCCGTGGTGCAGCACGATGAGGCCGTTGGCCTGCACCATGGAGCTGAGCACGCCCGAGCCCTGGTTGCCCGTGGTGCACACCTGCAGCGTGCCGTCGGGCGCGGTGGTGACCCGGCCACGCTGGTACTCGGTGCGGCCGGGCTTTTTGCGCATCGCCTCGGTGCTGATGGCGCGCAGCAGCGGCGGTGCGCTGTGGGTGCTGCCCATCATGCGCAGCAGGGCGGGGCGCACAAAGGCCAAAAAGGTCACCATCACCGCCACCGGGTTGCCGGGCAGGCCGAACAGCACGGCGCCGTTGTGCGATGGGTCAGTATCATTTTGATAGCTGTCAGCGCTTGATGGATAAGCGCTGGGGGCTGTTTTGTCTTGATTTTTGCTGCCGGCAATGCGCCCCACCGCCATGGGGCGGCCGGGCCGCATGGCGATGCGCCAGAAGGCCACGTCACCCAGCTGTTTCATCATGGTGCGCGTGTGGTCGGCTTCGCCCACGCTCACGCCGCCGCTGGTGATGATGGCGTCGGCCTGCTGGGCAGCTTGGCGAAACGCAGCTTCGAGCAGCGCGGGCTCGTCGCGCACCACGCCCAGGTCGATCACTTCCACCCCCATGCGCGTGAGCAGGCCGAACACGGTGTAGCGGTTGCTGTCGTACACCGCGCCTTCGCGGGGCGGCTCGCCCAGGCTCAGGATCTCGTCGCCGGTCGAAAAGTAGGCCACGCGCAGGCGGCGGAACACGCGCACGGTGGGCAGGCCCAGGCTGGCCACCAGGCCCAGGGCGGCGGGGGTCAGCCGCTCGCCGCGGGCCAGGGCCACCCGGCCTTGCATGATGTCTTCGCCCTTGAAGCGGCGGTTGTCGCCGGTCTTCAGCACATCCGCCGCAATGGTGATCTGTCCGTCACCGCCCGCCGTGGTGAACTCCTGCGGCACCACGGTGTCCAGGCCCGCCGGCATGATGGCGCCGGTCATGATCTTCACGCACTCGCCCGCGCCCACGGCGCCCGCCCAGGCCTTGCCCGCCAGCGCCGTGCCCACCACGCGCAGCGTGAGGGGCTGGCCAGGTGCCAGCTGATCGCCGGCAAAGGCATAGCCGTCCATGGCGGAGTTGTCGTGCGGCGGCACGCTGATGGGGGAGACCACGTCCTCGGCCAGCACGCGGCCCAGGGCGCTGAACAGCGGCAGGGTTTCGGTGCCGGTGACGGGCTCGACCAGCTGGTCCAGAAACTGGTTCACATCGGCGGCGCTCAGGGCCTGCGGGTCGTAGCCTTGCAGTTCGGCGGCAATCTGGGCAATGGTTTTCATGGGGTGTATCGACAGCAAAACCAGGGAGGAAGGCGGCAGGGCAGGGGCCTTGGGTTGTGACGACGGCGACCCGGCTTCGACGGGCTCAGCCCGAACGGTGGGTGGGGTTTCAGCGTGTGCTTTAAGGCAATCTTTGCCGGTTGGCGGCTTCGAAGGCTTGCAAAGGGCCTTGGAGGGGCCGGGTTCTTCGTCATCGCTTTCAAGCTTCGCAGCCGTTCACCCTGCGCCTGATGCCACGCCGCGTCGCGCTGCGCCCGATCAGGCCCCCGGCGCGCCGGTGCCTTCGAGTGCATGCAATTCGGCCAGGGTGTTGGCGTTGAAGAAAGCCTGAAGGTCATCGCCCGGCTGGTCAAACGGCACGATGGCACAGCGGTGCTGGCCCGTCCATGCGTCGATCTTGCGGCCGCCGGCCTGTGTGAAGGCGACCAGGCTTTCGAGCAGGCCCACACGCAGCAGGCAGAACACGGGCTGGGTGCGCACGGCGGTCTGGCCTGTGCCGTCGTCCTCGGGGGCGGCGGCCATGGCGATATCGGCGTCCTGGGCCTCGGCCGCCGCGGCGAGGCGCTGTGCCAGGTCCAGCGGGAACAGCGGCGTGTCACACGGCACGGTCAGCAGCCAGGGGGTTTCGCAGCGCTCCAGCCCGGTCAGAAACCCGGCCAGCGGCCCTGCGTAGTCGGCCAGCACGTCGGGCCACACGGGTGCGCCAAACGCCTCATAGGCCGCCAGGTTGCGGTTGGCGTTGACCATCACGTTGCCGGTCTGCATCTGCAGCCGCATCAGCGTGTGCAAGGCCAGCGGCAGGCCGCGAAAGTTCTGCAGGCCTTTGTCGACCCCGCCCATGCGGGAGCCCCGGCCTCCGGCGAGGACTAGGCCGGTGATGTCGTTGGGTTCAATCATTCGTTCAATCGTTATCCACCGATGTAGCTCATCTCCACCCGCCGCGCGCCGCCCGGCGTGGTGTCTGCCGGCAGGCTGCTGCGCAGCTCCGAATACCGATCTGCGCGCTGCTGCCAGATGGGCGCGATGGCCGAGGCAATGGCTTCGTCGCTGGCGCCGCCGCGCAGCAGGGTGCGCAGGTCGTAGCCCTGGGTGGCAAACAGGCACAGATAGAGCTTGCCCTCGGTGGAAAGCCGCGCGCGGTTGCAGTCGTGGCAGAAGGCCTGGGTCACGCTGCTGATCACGCCCACCTCGCCCAGCGCAGGGTCATGCTGGCCCGCCGCGTCGGCATAACCCCAGCGCTCGGCGGTTTCGCCGGGGCTGCTCGGGTCCAGTTGCACCAGCGGCAGTTCGGCGCGCAGGCGTTCGATCAGCTCGGCCGACGGCAGCACCTCGTCCATGCGCCAGCCGTTGGTCGCGCCCACGTCCATGTATTCGATGAAGCGCAGCGTGGTGCCCGTGCCGCGAAAGTGCCGCGCCATGGGCAATATTTCATGCTCGTTGGTGCCGCGCTTGACCACCATGTTGACCTTGATCTGCGACAGGCCCGCCGCATGCGCCGCCTCGATGCCCGCCAGCACGTCGGCCACCGGAAAGTCCACATCGTTCATGCGGCGGAACACCGCGTCATCCAGGCCATCCAGGCTCACGGTCACGCGGTTCAGGCCCGCGTCCTTGAGCGCGCGGGCCTTGCGGGCCAGCAGCGATCCGTTGGTGGTGAGTGTGAGGTCGGGTGGCAGCCCGTCCACCGTGCGCAGCGCAGCCAGCTGGGCCACCAGGGCTTCCAGGTTCTTGCGCAACAGCGGCTCGCCGCCCGTGAGGCGGATCTTGCGCACACCGTGGGCCAGAAAGAGCCGGGCCAGCCGCGTGATCTCTTCAAAGCTCAGCAGCGCGCCTTGCGGCAGGTAGGGGTAGTCCTTGTCGAACACTTCCTTGGGCATGCAGTAGTTGCAGCGGAAGTTGCAGCGGTCCGTCACGCTGATGCGCAGGTCGCGCAGCGGGCGGCCCCGCGTGTCGGTGAGCACGCCCGTGGGGGCCACCGGGTGCGCGGGCACCCGCGCCGCCAAAGCGGCGATGCGTTGGTCCACCAGGGGAATCACACGTTCGGCCATAGACCCCGGATTTTGCCGCAGCCCGGCGCCGCTGCCGACATGCCCCTGGCAGTGCCAGGGGCCGCTGTGGGGTTGGGCGCCCGTCGCGCGGCGCCAGGGCGCCCCCGCCGGGGCGTGTCAGACGCAGCGCCCGCCGTCCACCTCGATGCACACGCCGCTCACAAAGGCCGCTTCGTCGCTTGCCAGGTACAGCGCCGCATTGGCCACGTCGAGCGCCGTGGAAAAGCGGCCCAGCGGAATGGTGGCCAGGAACTTGGCGCGGCGCGCCTCGTCCACCGGGCCGCCCGCAAACTCGGCAGCCAGGCCCGTGTCGGGGTTGAACACGGGGTTGATGCAGTTCACGCGGATGTTGTCGGGGCCCAGCTCGGCCGCCATCGACTTGCTGGTGATGATGACGGCGCCCTTGGAGCCGTTGTACCAGGTGAGGCCCGGGCGGGGCCGCAGGCCCGCGGTGGACGCAATGTTGATGATGCTGCCGCCGCCCGCCTGGCGCAGTGCGGGCACGGCGTGGATGGCGCTCAGGTAGATGCTCTTCATGTTGATGGCATAGACCTTGTCGAACTCGTCCTCGCTCACTTCCAGCATGGGGCGGTTGCGGTGCGTCCAGCCGGCGTTGTTGACCACCACGTCCAGTCGGCCGTACAGGCGCAGGGCTTCGTCGACCATGGCCTTGACCTGGGCCGAGTTCGTCACGTCGGCCTTGAAAAAGGCGGCGGTGCCGCCGGCAGCGGTGATCTCGGCCACCACGCGCTGGCCGCCCGCCTCGTTGATGTCGTTCACGATGACCTTGCCACCTTCAGCGGCCAGGCGCTTGGCAATGCCTTCGCCAATGCCATTGCCGGCGCCGGTGACGATGATGGATTTGTTCGAAACGCGCATGGGTGGGTCTCCTGGGATTTAATCAAAATTGATAGCTGTCAGCGCTTGTCCATCAAGCGCTGGAGGCTGTTTTTTCTATATTTTTTGGGGCCATGATCTCTGCCCGGCCATAGAACTGCGGGAAGTATTCCTTCACCCCGTTGCCGTTGAAGTCCCAGCCCGTGCATTGGCCCAGGTGGCGGGGCGGCTCGTCGGGGTTGCTGGACGAGAACACGGCGGGCACCGACTGGAAGGCGGCCGTGGCCAGGTTGAACAGCAGCTCGCGCAGGTGCGTGCAACTGGCCACGCCGCCCAGGTGCTTCTGGATGGACTGGCGCCAGCCGCGCGCCATGCTGCAGCCCACCATCTGCTGCAGCGCGGCCCGCGCCTCGGTGCAGCCGGCCAGCGGGTGGGCATCCATGGCCACGTCGATGGCCTGCACCACCAGCTGGCGGTTCACCGTCACGCGCAGCCACATGTGGTGGATGGCCTCGCCCGCCAGGCGCTGTTTGCTGGGGTCGCGGAACGACGTCGCGTCGTAGGCCTTGCTGTCGTGCAGCTCGCCTTCGATGTCCCACAGGCCATCGTCGCGTTCAAAGCCCTGGTAGTTCACCCGGCGGACATGTTTCAGGGTGCGGGGGGCGGGGGGGCTCAGGGGCATGGCAAAAAAAGGCGTCGTACGGAAGGGGCAGAGGTTAGCGGGCCCCACCCGCGCCGTCGTGCGCAGGTGCGACACCTTGTGCGCAATCAACCGTACTTGATGGCCACCGTCTTCAGGGTGGTGAAGCCATACAGTGCTTCAAAGCCCTTTTCGCGCCCGTAGCCGCTGGACTTGACGCCGCCAAACGGCAGCTCCACGCCACCGGCCGCGCCATAGTTGTTGATGAACACCTGCCCGCTCGCCACACGCTTGGCCATGCGGAACTGGCGGGCGCCGTCGCGCGTCCAGATGCCCGCCACCAGGCCAAACTGCGTGGCGTTGGCCAGCTCCACGGCATGGTCTTCGTCCTGGAAGGCCATGGCCGACAGCACGGGGCCGAAGACTTCTTCCTGCGCCAGCCGGTGCTGCACGGGCACATCGCGCAGCAGCGTGGGCGCCTGGTAAAAGCCGGTGTCGGGCGCTTCATCCACCACCACGCCCTGGGCCACCATGGGGATGCCCGCGACTTGCGCGTCAGAGAGGAAGTCCCACACGCGCTGCTGCTGCGTCTGGCGGATCAGCGGGCCCACATCCAGGTCCATGGCGGCGGGGCCCACGCGCAGCGCTTCAAAGGCCTTGCCCAGGCGCTCCAGCAGGGGTTCGTAGATCAGCGAGTCGATCAGCACGCGCGAGCCGGCCGAGCAGGTCTGGCCCGCGTTCTGCACGATGGCGTTGATGACCACGGGGATGGCGGCATCAAGGTCCGCATCCGCAAAGATGATCTGCGGGCTCTTGCCGCCCAGTTCCAGCGTCACGGGGCAGTGGCGCTCGGCAGCCACCTGCTGGATCAGCGTGCCGATCTTGGGGCTGCCGGTGAAGCTGATGTGGTCGATGCCGGGGTGGCGCGCCAGTGCGTCGCCCACCTCATGGCCGTAGCCGGTGACGATGTTGAGTGCACCGGCCGGGAAGCCCACCTCGGACGCCAGCTGCGCCACGCGGATCAGCGACAGGCAGGCGTCTTCCGCCGGTTTGACCACGCAGACATTGCCCGCCGCCAGCGCGCCGCCCACGCTGCGGCCGAAGATCTGCATGGGGTAGTTCCAGGGGATCACATGGCCCGTCACGCCGTGGGGCTCGCGCCAGGTCAGCACGCTGTAGCCGTCGGGGTAGGGGATGGTCTCGCCGTGGAACTTGTCGCACGCACCGGCGTAGAACTCGAAGTAGCGTGCCAGTGCGATGGCATCGGCCCGCGCCTGCTTGGTGGGCTTGCCGCAGTCGCGCTGCTCCAGCGCCGTCAGCTCGTCGGCATGCTCCAGGATCTTGGCCGAGAGCTTTTGCAGCAGGCGGCCGCGCTCCACCGGCGCCAGCTTGTGCCACACCGCGTGGTAGCACTGGCGCGCCGCACGCACCGCCGCGTCGATGTCGTCGGCGTTGCTGCGCTGGATCTCGTCGAAGGGCTGGCCGTCGGACGGATCGATCACAGGAATCGTGCGGCCCGAGGCGGACGGCACCGAGGCGTTGGCGATGTAGTTCAGTTGCATGGCCGTGATTGTGCCCGGAAATGGAATGTGTGCTTATTATTTGTGTAAAAAATGCCTTGAGCGCTTATCCATCAAGCGCTTGCAGCTATACAACTAATAGCATGAGGCGCGCAGGGCCGCCAGGTCCAGAATCTCCACCTCGCCGCGCTGCACCCGCACCAGGTGGCGCGCCTCCAGCTCCTTGAGGATCTGGTTGGTGGTCTGGCGCGAAATGGCCAGCATCAGCGACAGCTGCTCTTGCGAGATACCAATCACCCGGCGCGACTGGCCCTCGGCGTTCCACTGGCCGTAGCCCTCTGCCATCATCACCAAGCGGCGCGCCAAGCGCTGCGGTGCGGGCAGCAGGGCCAGCTCTTCCACCGCCACAAAGGCCGAGCGCAGCTTGTCGGTGAGCAGCAGGGCCAGCGCATGCCAGTGCTCGGGGTGGGCCTGCAGCCATTGCTGCAGCCGCTCGTGCGGGATGTGCAGCAGCGTGGTGGGCTCGGTGGCGTGCGCGTCGTGCGTGCGGGCCGAGTTGTCAAACACCGAGATCTCGCCAAACCAGTGCGGCGGCTCCAGCCGGATCAGCAGCGCAGAGCGCGCCTCGTCGGCCCGCCCCCCGGTGCCCGAGATGGCCACCGCGCCGCGCAGCACCGCATACAGCCCGCAGGGCGCATCGCCGCGCAAGAACAGCACCTCGCCCGCCTGCAGGGCCTTCAGTTGGGCCATGGCTATCAGGGCATCGGCAAACGCGGGCGGCAGGTGGGCAAACCAGCGGCCAGACTGGAGCACGGGCAGATGGGCGGATGGCAAAGTCATGCGGGCTGGCTGGAGAGGCGGGGCCGAAGGTGCGGCGAGGAGGCAAAGGATAGGGCAGGGGCGCAGGCGCCATGGCGGCCGTCGTGCCACCGGCGGGGCCGCGTTTTGTCGGTTGCACGACAGACCCCGCGCCCGCTGCGGGTGACCATGGATGCTGCTCAAAACAATATCCGGAGACACCCATGAAAACCCTGATCGACCACCTCGCGCAGTACGCCGCCTACCACCGCGACCCGCGCAACATCCACACGCATTTTGTGGGCGTGCCCATGATCATGTTCGCGGTGGTGGTGCTGCTGTCGCGCCCCACGTGGCAGCTGGGCGACCTGCCGGCCAGCCCCGCGCTCGCGGCGGCGCTGGCCAGCTGCTTCTTTTACTTCCGGCTCGACTTCCGCTTTGGCGTGGCCATGGCCGCGCTGCTGTCGGCCATGCTGGTGGGCGGGCAGTGGCTGGCGCTGCAAGGCACGGCACTGTGGCTGGCGGCGGGCGTGGGGCTGTTTGTGGTGGGCTGGGTGATCCAGTTCATCGGCCACTACTACGAAGGCCGCAAGCCCGCCTTTGTGGACGACCTGGCGGGCCTGATCGTGGGGCCGCTGTTCGTGGTGGCCGAGCTGGGCTTTTTGCTGGGCCTGCGCAAGGAGGTGCAGGCTGAGATTGAAGCGCGCAGCGGCCCGGTGCGCTTGCAAACCGGGCGGGCTGCCGCCTGAAGCATTGCAACGCTGCAAAGCCATTGTGGAATCGGCATCGCGGAACTTGAAATTTCCGTTCGGGCTGAGCCTGTCGAAGCTCGCGCAGCGCTTCGACAGGCTCAGCGTGAACGGTTCCAGTGATTTCCTGCCGACCCAACAAGCCTCAGCGGCAACGCCTGGCTGCCGCCTTCATTACCCTGCCTGAAGCCTGAACGGAGCGCGGCCCCTGTGGCCTGCGTGTGCCCATGAGTTTTGTATCCATCCTGCCCACGCTGCTGTTCATCGCGCTGGGCCTGGTCATGTTCGGCCTGGGCCTGTCGCTCACGGTGGCCGACTTCAAGCGCCTGCTGCAGCACCCGCGCGCCGTGCTGCTGGCCCTGGTGCTGCAGGTGGCGGTGCTGCCCGCCGCCTGCTATGGCCTCATCGTGCTGCTGGGCGTGCCGCCCGTGTATGCCGTGGGGCTGATGCTGCTGGCCGCGTCGCCCGGTGGCGTGTCGGCCAACCTGTTCAGCCACCTTTTCGGCGGCAACGTGGCGATGAACATCTCGCTCACGGCCATCAACACGCTGCTGTCCATCGTGAGCCTGCCGCTCATCACCAACTGGGCCATCGCCACGTTTGCCAACACCGGCCAGGTGGTGCCGCTGCAGTTCGGCAAGGTGCTGGAGGTGATCGTGGTGGTGCTGCTGCCCGTGGTGCTGGGCATGGGGGTGCACCGGCGCGCCCCGGCGTTCAGTGCGCGCATGGAAAAGCCCATGAAGCTCTTTAGTGCGCTGGTGCTGGCCGCCTTTGCGCTGATCGCCATCGTGAAGGAATGGGCGGCGCTGTCGGCCTCGTTCGCCGACATCGGCCCGGCCGTGCTGCTGTTCAATGCGCTGAGCCTGGGCGCGGGCTACTTCGTGCCGCGCGCGCTGGGCATGGACAAGCCCATGGCCACCGCCATCGGCTTCGAGATTGGCATCCACAACTCCACGCTGGCCATCTTCATCGCGCTGTCGGTGCTGGGCAACTTCCAGCTGGCGCTGCCCGCAGCCGTGTACTCGGTCAGCATGTATGTGATGGCGCCGCTGTTCGGCGGACTGGTGCTGAGGCGCAGGGCGGCACTGGCGGCCGCCTGAGGGGATGGAGCCTGTTCAATGTCTTTT
>NZ_JBMIRS010000092.1:0-25912 GCF_049198005.1 Paracidovorax sp. MALMAid1276
CCCCTGAGCGGCTGCGCCGCTTCCCCCTTCTCTCGACTTGCTGCCGCAAGTCGGGAAGGGGGACGACGCCCTCGCTGCGGGGCGGCCCTTGCTCGGCGTCTCTGGCCTGGGACTCGCCCGTTTTGACCACCGCTGTAAATGCCAACAATTTCAAGGAGACAAAAAACATGATCGACAACTTTGCCGGCAAAACCGCCATCCTCACCGGCGCAGGCTCGGGTTTTGGCCTCGAATGCGCGCGCATTGGCGCGCGGCTGGGCATGAACCTGGTGCTCGTCGATGTGCAGCAGGACGCTCTCGACGCCGCCACGGCCGAGGTGCAGGCCGCAGGCGCGCAGGTGCTGGCCCGCAAGGTCGATGTATCGAACGCGCAGCAGATGGAGCAACTGGCTGCCGATGTGCAAGAGCGCTTTGGCGCGCCCCATCTGGTGTTCAACAACGCCGGTGTGGGCGCTGGCGGCCTGGTGTGGGAGAACTCGCTCAAGGACTGGGAATGGGTGCTGGGCGTGAACCTGATGGGCGTGGTGCACGGCGTGCGCCTGTTCACTCCCATGATGCTGGCGGCCGCCAAGGCCGACCCTGCGTGGCGCGGCCACATCGTCAACACGGCCAGCATGGCCGGCCTGCTGGCCGCGCCCAACATGGGCATCTACAACGTCAGCAAGCACGCGGTGGTGGCGCTGTCCGAAACGCTGCACCAGGACCTGTCGCTCGTCACCGATCAGGTCACGGCCAGCGTGCTGTGCCCGTTCTTTGTGCCCACCGGCATCAGCCAGAGCCACCGCAACCGCCCGGGCGAACTCGCGGCCAACAAGCCCACCAAAAGCCAGCTCATCGGCCAGGCCATGAACGACAAGGCCGTGACCAGCGGCAAGGTGACAGCGGCCGAGGTGGCACAGAAGATGTTCGACGCCGCAGCCCAGGGCCAGTTCTACATCTACAGCCACCCCAAGGCGCTGGCATCGGTGCAGACGCGCATGGAGGATGTGATGCTGGGCCGCAACCCCACCGATCCGTTCGCGGCCAAGCCCGAGGTGGGGGCGCAACTGCGTGCCGCTTTAAGGGCTGAATAGGCGATCACCGCTCTATCCATATGACTTTACAGCTATTAAACTTATAGCTTATGTCATTGCACGCAACCACCGGCCGTGGGGATCATGGCGCAGCCCGTGGTTACGCCCTGTTTCCCACGGCCATCGGCCACTGTGGCATGGCGTGGCAAGGTGCGGTGCTGGTGGGTGTGCAACTGCCCGAGGACGCTGGCGAGATGCCAACACGCGCCCGCATGTTGCGGAGGTTTCCGCACCTGGCTGAATGCACGATGCCGCCCCCGGTGGCCGCCTGGGCTGCGCGCGTGGCAGCCCTGCTGCAGGGGGTGCGCGACGACCTGTGCGATGTGCCTTTGGCGCTCGACACCGTGCCGCCGTTCAACGCCCGCGTTTATGCCTTGGCCCGCCGCATTCCGCCCGGCAAGACCATGACCTACGGCGAAATGGCCGCAGCCCTGGGCGAACCCGGCGCCGCCCGCGCCGTGGGCCAGGCGCTGGGCCACAACCCGTTTGCGCCCGTGGTGCCGTGCCACCGCATCCTGGCCGCCAATGGCCGAGCGGGCGGCTTCTCGGCCGGTGGCGGCGCGGCCACCAAGTTGCGCATGCTCGACACCGAGGGCGCCTTTGCCCACGACACCCTGGCGCTGTTTGCGCAGAGAGACTGACGCACGGCCCGCCACTCGCTGGCGGGCTGGCTGGTCGGCTTGTTGGCGGGCTGGCGCAGGGAAGTTCCGTAGTGTCTGCCGCCCTGGGGGGGTGTTACATTCAACCGGACAGTTCAGAACGCACCCGCCGCCGCGCTGCGCGAATGGCAGCAGGCAGGAGGGGTGCCACCCGTTCGACGCCTTCCCCGCACCCGACAAGGACCCCACCGCATGTCACCGGAACGCGAGCGACTGACCCGCATGCTCTTTGATGAGTACATCGCGATGTACGCCGCGCGTGATCTGCGGCTGCTGGACCGCTTCAGCGACAACTTCAGTGGCTTCTCGGGCAGCAGCGACAGGCTGGTGAAGACCCGCACCGAGTGGATCGAGACCACGCGGCAGGATTTTCAGCAAGTGCCTCAGCCCATCGTGATCGAGATGATGGATCTGTTCGCGCAGGACCTGGGCGAGGACTTGCTGGCCGCCACCGCCTTCTTCCACATCCACCTGCCCATCCCCGACGCACTCTTTGCCCGCGAAACCGCGCGCAAGGTCGTGTTGTTCCAGCGTCAGGCGGGTGCGGGCGAAGCGCCAGCCGACTGGAAGATCGTGCATGTGAGCGTCTCCATCCCCTACGGCACCGCCCAGGGTGGCGAGGTCTTCCCCATTGAGGAACTGCGCCAGCGCAACCGCGAGCTGGAAGCGCTGGTGGCCGAGCGCACCCAGACCCTGGCCCAGGTCAACCACCGCCTGGAGCTGCTGAGCAACACCGACGGCCTCACCGGCATTGCCAACCGCCGCCATTTCGACGACGCCCTGGCGCGCGAATGGGCACGCGCCCAGCGCGCTGCTGCGCCATTGGCGCTCATCCTGCTGGATGTGGACGTGTTCAAGCATTTCAACGACCACTATGGCCACCTGGCGGGCGATGCCTGCCTGCGCACGCTGGCCACCACGCTTGCGCAGGAGGGGGCACGGCGTGAGGGCGAATTGGCCGCACGATTCGGTGGCGAAGAATTTGTGGTGCTGCTGCCCGGCTCCGACCTGGCCGCTGCCGCCGAGGTGGCGCGCCGCATCCAGGCGGCGATCCAGCGGCTGGCGCTGCCCCACGAAGGGGCTCCGCATGGCATCGTGACGGTGAGTTTCGGCGTGGCCAGCCTTCAGCCCCAGCGTGACCAGTTGCCCGAAGAGCTGGTGCGCCGCGCCGACCGCGCCATGTACCGCGCCAAGCAGGGCGGGCGCAACCGGATCGAACTGGCGTCTGCGTGATGCGCAGGTGATCTGAAACCCCGGCGCCAGGCCCTACCGCTTCGCCAGCTTCACGACCTCTTCCGCTACCCCCCGCACGGTCATCGGCGCGCTGCCTTCGGCGTGGTTGCTGACCGCCACAAACGCGTTCTGGCCATGCCCCGTGACAGCCGATAACACGGACGCCAGCGCCGCCCTCGTTTCCAGGTCCGGGTGGTGCAGCCGGTCGTAGGGCTTGTACAGCCGCTCGGCATCTGCATAGCCATAGGGGCCGTGCACCGGGTTCAGGTTCCAGCGGCACACCAGGGGCCCGGGCCACAGCGCGCGCAGCATGGGCAGCTGGGCCTGCAGCGGCGGCATCTTGGCATGCAGGCCCAGGCAGTACGTGGCGCCGCACTCGCGCAGCACCGCGGCTAAGTCGGGCGTCAGCCATTCGGGGTCGCGCACCTCCACGGCGATCACGCCGTCGGGCGCGGTGGGGGCCAGCGCCGGCAGGGCGCGCAGCAGGGTGCGCAGGCGGTCCAGCAGCAGCGGCATGCGGTCGAGCTGGGCCAGGGGCAGGGGGCTGAGCTGAAACACCAGGGCTCCGAGCTTGTGCGAGAGGCCCTGCAGGGCCGGCTCCACGCACTCGCTGCGTGCCAGGTCCGGGCTCAGAAAGGCCGGGTTGGGCTCGCGGCCCCGGCCATCATCGCTGCGCACCAGCGCGTCCGTCACCACGCTGGGCGCCTTCACCACAAATCGGAAGTCGTCCGGCACCTGCGCGGCATAGCGCTCGAACTGGCTGGCGGTGAGGGGGCGGTAGAAGCTGCGGTCGATGCTCACGGTGCGCATCAGCGGGTGCTGCGCATAGGCGGTGAGCCCGTTTTTGGAGAGCTGGGTGTCGGAATGCTCGCCCTCCCACACCAGGCCCTGCCAGCCCGGGTAGGCCCAGCTGGACGAACCCAGCCGCAGTGTGGGCGGCAGGCGGCGTGCCAGTGCGTGCATGGCCTCGTCCTGCGGCTGTGCACAGATGCCCGCAGCGGCCTTGCGGCGGAGCGGCGCTGCGGAGGCGGCGGGTGCGTCGAGCGGATCGGGCGGATGGGGCGACGGTGGCAGCGCCCCGCCACGGCGTGCCGCCGTCGGGGTCACCGGGGTGGGTGCGTCCTCGTCCGGCGCGCCAAACAGATCGTCCTGAACGCCCATAGGGTCTCGCTGCGGGTTGTCAGGCCTGGGGCTGGGCGGGCGGTGCGGATGGTGAAGAGGGCGGCTGCTCGATCGCATCGGCCGCTTCTTCGTTCAACGCCTTTGCCTCGCGCTGGGGCTGCGTCAGCGGCGTGGGAATCCACTTTCTGCCCTGGAAGAATTGGCGCGCGCCGTCCTTGTCGCCCGCCAGCTCCAGCTGCAGGCGCTCGGCGTCGCGCGCGCGAATGCGTTCGGCCACCTCGGCCGCTTCATCGGGGTCCACGCCCAGGGTTTCCAGCGCCTGCACGCCAAAGCCCATGGCCGATTCGAAGGTCTCGCGCATCTGGTAGTCCGCCCCCAGGCGCAGCAGCTCGATGGCGTGCTGCCGGTCGAAGGCGCGCGCCAGCACGGGCACCAGCGGGCATTCGTGCTTGAGCAGCTCCACGATGTGCGTGGTGGTTTGGGGGTCGTTGGTGCACACCAGAATGGACTGGGCGTGATGGGCGCCGCTGGCGTGCAGCACATCCAGGCGGGTGCCGTCGCCGTAGTACACCTTGAACCCGAATTTCGCGGCGGCACGGATCATGTCGGTGTCGTTCTCGATGATGGCGATGTCCACACCGCGCGCCAGCAGCAGCTGGCTGGCAATCTGGGCGAACCGGCCGAATCCGATGATGAGCACCGTGCCTTTGAGTCCGTTGGCGGGCTCCACGCCGTCCATGCTCTGCGCGGGCTCGGGCGGCATCAGCCAGCGCAGAGACAGCACGGCCAGCGGCGTGAGCGCCATCGACAGAATGACCGCAGCGGTGAGCACCGCATTCACGCGCGCCTCGATGATGCCTGCCGCGCCTGCGGCGGAATACAGCACAAAGGCGAACTCGCCGCCCTGGGCCATCAGCATGGTGCGCTGCAGGGCCTCGCCGTGCCCTGCCTTGGCAAACCGCGCCACGGCATACACCCCCGCGCCCTTCACCAGCATGCACACCACCACCCCGCCCAGCAGCAGCGGCCAGTTCTGCAGCACCAGGGGCACATCGAGCGCCATGCCCACGCCCATGAAGAACAGCCCCAGCAGAATGCCCCGGAAGGGCTCCACGTCGGCCTCCAGTTGGTGGCGAAAGGTGGATTCGGACAGCATGACCCCCGCTGCGAACGCGCCCATCGCCATCGACAGGCCGCCCCACTGCATGGCCAGTGCCGAGCCCAGCACCACCAGCAAGGCGGCGGCCGTCATCACCTCGCGGGCGCGGGCGCGGGCCAGCAGGTTGAACAAGGGGTTCAGCAGCCAGCGGCTCACGGCCACCAGGCCGGCCACGGCGGCCAGCGCCACGCCCACGGTCACCCAGCGCGACACCGATTGATCGGCGGCAGCGGGCGACAGAAAGGCGACGATGGCGAGCAGCGGCACGATGGCCAGGTCTTCCAGCAGCAGGATGGAGACGATGCGCTGCCCGCGCGGGGTGGAGCTGTCGCCGCTCTCGTCCAGCAGCTGCATCACGATGGCGGTGGACGACAGCACAAAGCCCGAGGCCGCAATGAACGACACGGACGCCGACAACCCTGCGAGCACGCCCGTGGCCGTGAGCAGCGCGGTGCACACCAGCACCTGCGCGAGGCCCAATCCAAAAATCTGCCGCCGCAGGGCCCACAGCTTGGAGGGCTGCATCTCCAGCCCGATCATGAACAAAAACATCACCACGCCCAGCTCGGCCACATGCAGGATGGTCTGCGCCTCGCTGAAGAATCCCATGCCGAACGGCCCGATGGCCAAGCCTGCCGCCAGGTAGCCCAGCACCGAACCCAGCCCGAGGCGCTTGAACAGCGGCACGGCAATGACGCCGGCGGCCAGCAGCACGACCACCTTGACAAGTTCGGTGCCAGATTCAGCAGCCATGGGGACTCCGGGTGAAGGATCGGGGGGAACAAAAAGGGGGGGCGAGAGGGCGGTCGGCCGACTGCCGATGGTAGCCGCTGGCGCGCGCCGGCAGCGCTTCAAGAGCCCGCAAACAGCCCGCCCTCGTCCAGCAGTTCGTAGGTGATCTCGGGGCGCTGGTCCATGCCCTTCTTGATCGCGGCGGGAATGGCTTGGCGTGTCTTGCGGCACAGGCCCTGCTGCTCGTGGACCAGGATGGTGATGCCGCGCAAGGTGCGCACCTCATGGGGGCTGGGCGCGATGGTGAGCTGTATGCCCAGCTGCTGGGCCATGCGGTCCTGCAGACGGCGCAGATCGGCCAGGCTGGTGATGTTTTCCAGGCGCTGCAGCAGCTTTTTCTCTTCGGCCTGCGTGAGCTGCAGCACACGCATGTCGCCGCCCCCGTCGGCCAGCAGGCGGTCGCGGTCGCACACGCAGGCGCCCGGCGGGCACTCGGTGCGGATCGGAAAGGGCGGGGCGTTCATGGCGAAGGCATTCTAGAAGGCTGGCGGGCGGCGCTGCCGCAGCGCACGCGGCGGCATCCCTGGACGGCTGGCCGGGTGCTGCTGGCCGGATGCTGCGAGAGGTGCCTGTGGCAAACTCGCGCGCTTCGCGTTTTTGCGCGTTTCGCCTTTGTCATTGTGTAGAGCGCTGGGCCCTTTGCTGGGCCGAGCCAGAGTGTGAAAGAGTGTGTCCGCACATGCAGCAGATCATCCGGCAGCTGGCCGCAGAAATCAGGGTTAGTGAACAACAGGTGCGCGCAGCGGTAGAGCTGCTGGACGGCGGGGCCACGGTGCCCTTCATCGCGCGCTACCGCAAGGAAGTGACCGGGGGCCTCGACGACATCCAGCTGCGCGAGCTGGAGGCCCGCCTGTCGTACCTGCGCGAGCTGGAAGACCGCCGTGTGGCGGTGCTCAAGAGCATCGACGAGCAGGGCAAGCTGACCGACGTCCTGCGTGCCGCGATTGCTGCCGCTCCAACGAAGCAGGAGCTGGAAGACATCTACCTGCCGTTCAAGCAAAAGCGCCGCACCAAGGGCCAGATCGCACGCGAGTTCGGCATCGAGCCGCTGGCGGACAAGCTGTTTGCCGACCCGACGCTGGACCCTGCGGCCGAGGCCGCAGCCTTTACCAAGCCGCCCGAAGTGCTGGACGACGGCAAGCCCGGCGCCGATTTTTCCACCGTGCCGGCCGTGCTCGACGGTGTGCGCGACATCCTGTCCGAACGCTGGGCTGAGGACGCCGTGCTGGTGCAGAACCTGCGCGAGTGGCTGTGGGCCGAAGGCCTGCTGCGCAGCAAGAAGGTGGAAGGCAAGAACGAGAACGACCCCGAGGTTTCCAAGTTCCGCGACTACTTCGACTACGACGAGCCCATCGGCCGCGTGCCCTCGCACCGCGCGTTGGCGGTGTTCCGGGGCCGGGGCCTGGAGATTCTGGAGGCCAAGCTGGTGCTGCCGGTAGAGCCTGAACCGGGCAAACCCAGCATCGCCGAAGGCAAGATTGCCCTGCACCTGGGCTGGAGCCACCAGGCCCGCAAGGCCGACGACCTGATCCGCAAATGCGTGGCGTGGACCTGGCGCGTGAAGCTGAGCCTGTCGACCGAGCGCGACCTGTTCACCCGCCTGCGCGACGAGGCCGAGAAGGTGGCCATCAAGGTGTTTGCCGACAACCTGCGCGACCTGTTGCTGGCCGCGCCTGCGGGCCCGCGCGTGGTGATGGGCCTGGACCCCGGCATCCGCACCGGCGTGAAGGTGGCCGTGGTGGACGCCACCGGCAAGCTGGTGGAGACCGCCACGGTGTACCCGCACGAGCCCAAGCGTGACTGGGACGGCTCGCTGTTCACCTTGGCCAAGCTGGTGGAAAAGCACGGCGTGAATCTGATTGCCATTGGCAACGGCACGGCCAGCCGCGAGACCGACAAGCTGGCGGCCGACCTGATCAAGATGGCCGCCAAGGCCGAACGCACGCTGGAGAAGGTGGTGGTGAGCGAGGCCGGTGCCTCGGTCTATTCCGCCAGCGAATACGCCAGCCAGGAGATGCCGGACGTGGACGTGAGCCTGCGCGGCGCGGCCTCCATTGCGCGCCGCCTGCAGGACCCGCTGGCCGAGCTGGTCAAGATCGACCCCAAGAGCATCGGCGTGGGCCAGTACCAGCACGACGTGAACCAGAGCGAACTGGCGCGCACGCTGGGCACGGTGGTGGAAGACTGCGTGAACTCGGTGGGTGTGGACCTCAACACCGCCAGCGTGCCGCTGCTGTCGCGGGTGTCGGGCCTGTCGGCCAGCGTGGCCAAGGCCGTGGTGCGATGGCGCGAGGCCAACGGGGCCTTCAAAAGCCGCAAGCAGTTGATGGACGTGGCCGGCCTGGGCGCCAAGACGTTTGAGCAGAGCGCGGGCTTTTTGCGCATCCGGGGCGGCGAGAACCCGCTGGACATGACCGGGGTGCACCCCGAAACCTACCCCGTGGTCGAGCAGATCATGGAAAAGACCGGCAAACCGGTGGCCGACATCATGGGCCGGGCCGACATGCTCAAGACCCTGAAGCCCGAGCTGTTCGCCAACGAAAAGTTTGGCGTGATCACCGTGAAGGACATCCTCTCCGAGCTGGAAAAACCCGGCCGCGACCCACGCCCCGACTTCAAGGTGGCGCGCTTCAATGACGGTGTGGAAGACATCAAGGACCTGAAGGAAGGCATGGTGCTGGAGGGCACGGTGAGCAACGTGGCGCAGTTCGGCGCCTTTGTGGACCTGGGCGTGCACCAGGACGGCCTGGTGCACGTGAGCCAGCTGAGCCACAAGTTCGTCAACGACGCTCGCGAGGTGGTCAAGACCGGCGACATCGTCAAGGTCAAGGTCATGGAGGTCGATGTGGAGCGCAAGCGCATCGGTCTGTCGATGAAGCTCGACGCCGCGCCGCGCCAACAGGGCGACCGGGGCGAGCGGGGCCCGCGCGACAACCGCTTCGAAGGTGCTGGCCGGGGCTACGCACAGCCGCCGCGCCGCGCGCCCGAACCCGCGCAGCCGTCGGCCATGGCCTCGGCCTTTGCCAAGCTGCAACAGGCCAAGGGGCGGTGACCGTCGGCGGAGGAAGGTTGGAGGCCATAATGGCCGGCAACCTTCACTCTGTCATTCTGGCGCCCGATTTATGGAGTTGAACGCACTGCTGGCCCAACCGGTGGCCCTGCCCAGCCTTCCGCGCGCCGTGGCGCTGCTGATGAGCGAGCTGGCCCACGCCGAGCCCAGCCTGCGCCGGTTGAACCAGCTGTTTGGCGCCGATCCGGCCCTGGCCGGGCGGCTGCTGGAGCTGGCCAACTCACCCACCTTTCAGCTGCCCCGGCAAATTGCGGGCATCCCCGAGGCGCTGGCCCTGCTGGCCACGCCGCAGCTGCGCACCCTGGTGACTTCGGCGCCGCTGGGCACCACCTCGCGCTCGGTGCCCGGGGTCAACATGCAGCAGTTCTGGCGCTACAGCCTCAACACCGCCAAGATCGCCCGGTCGCTGGCAGGCATCGTGCACCACAACCAGATCGCCGCATACACGGCTGGCCTGCTGCATGCGCTGGGCGAGCTGGTCATCCACCTGGGCGAGCCCGAGAAGGCCCAGTCGGTCAACACGCTGGTGGCACCTTTCGATCCGCGCCGCGGCAAGATCGAGCAGCGCATCTTCGGCTATTGCTATGGCCATGTATCGGCCGGGCTGGCCCGGCGCTGGCGGCTGCCCGAAGTGGTGGTCGACGCGTTGCACCACCAGAGCGCGCCCTTTGACAACAACGCCTACGAGCCGCTGGCGGGTGTGGTCCATCTGGCAAGCTGGCGCGCCCGCGCCCGCGAGGCCGAGCTGGACGAGCGAGAGCTGGCGGTGTCCTTCCCTGGCGAGGTGGGGCTGGCCCTGGGCCTGGACATCGACATGGTGCTGCAGCAAGACCCCATCGACTGGACGGCCCGGCCCGAAGTGACCGAGTACGTGGTCTGAAAGCCTGCGTGCGGGGCAAGGGCGCATAGGGGCAGAACTGCAGAAGGGCAGCCGCTCCCCCGGCGACAATGGGCGCATGAACGCCCTGCGCATCCACGCCGGCCCCCGGGCCCGGCAGCACCTTGAACAACATGGCCTGCTTCCCCAGCACGTCGGTGTCATCCCCGGCGCCGCCGGCGGGCCCAAGGGCTTGATCCTTGGCCCGCTTGACCGCTTCATCTTTGGCCACTGGCTGGCCCAGTCCACCCAGCCGGTGCACCTGGTCGGCGCATCCATTGGCGCCTGGCGCATGGCCACGGCCTGCCTGGGCCATTCCGTGGCCGCGTTCGAGCGGCTGGAGCATGACTACATCCACCAGGACTACGAGCTCCCACCCGGCAAGAAGCGCCCCTCGGCAGCGCATGTGAGTGAGCGGTTTGGCCAGAACCTGGACGCCTTCTACGGCGGCCGGGTGCCCGAAGTGCTGGGCCACCCCCGTTACCGGCTGCACATCGTCACCTCGCGCGGGCGGCATGTGCTGCGGCGCGAGCACGGGCTGGCCACGCCGCTGGGCTACCTGGGCGCGTTCTTGACCAACACCGTGCACCGCAAGGCCATGGGCGCGTGGATCGAGCGCGTGGTGTTTTCATCGCCAGACGCCTCCGCGCAAACGGCCGGCCACTGCGCGCCGCTGCCCTTTGCCACCACCGACTACCGCACCCGCCAGGTGGGCCTGACCGAGGACAACTTCATGCAGGCGTTGCAGGCCAGCTGCTCGATTCCCTTTGTGCTCCAGGCCGTGCACAACATCCCGGGCGCGCCGCCCGGTGCCTACTGGGATGGGGGCATTACCGATTACCACCTGCACCTGGCATACGGTCTTCCGGCGCTAAAAACTTCAAAATTGATAGCTGCTGACGCTTTTCCAGTAAGCGCTGGAGGCCAAAAATACTCAAACTCTGGCCTTGCCAGCGTGGACAGCGGCTCACCGGGGCCCATCGTCCTTTATCCCCACTTCCAGCACCGCGTCGTACCCGGCTGGCTCGACAAAGGCCTTAAATGGCGCCACCGGTCCACCGCTGCGCTGGACAGCATGGTGGTGCTCTCGCCCAACCCGGATTGGGTGCGAACCCTCCCCAACGCCAAACTGCCCGACCGCAACGATTTCACCCACTACGGCACCGACAGCCGCGCCCGGGCCAAGGTTTGGCTGGCAGCCACGCAGGCCAGTCAGCAACTGGCGGATGAATGGGCGGAGTGGCTGGAGCGCCCGGATATGTCGCGGGTGGAGGTGTTGTAGTTCTGGCCCTGTTGCGCTCACCACTTGCCTCTTGAATTGGGAGAGGAGGGAGAGAGAATTGAATGTTTCAGATAAAACGCATTGTTTCTTTCTCAAGCGAAGACCTTGTTTCTTTGTCAATAAAATCCATTTCCTTTTAACCAGAGGGATTTGGAATGTTGCAGATTGATGATCAAGGAATGCTTGTGTCCGCGCACGTGCGCTCCAAAAGATTTTCGCAAATCGAAAGGCAGCCCATGCTTGAAGTAAGAGGGATTGTTGTTCATCAAACTGGTGCCGGCAGTGCAATAAGTTCATTTAATAGCTATGGAAATGCAAATGCAAACGGAGCACATTTTTTAATCGACAAGGATGGGTTGATATATCAAACTGCTTCGGTATATCGGAGAACCAATCATGTGGGAGCGTTGCAGGCACGCTGTCTTGTAGAATATACTTGCAAGCCTGCGGAGTTCAAAAAGTCTGACGCATTTCCTCAGCAAAGTGCAGTGGACAGAATGCATGCGATCGAAGTGCTCAAGTCTGTTCCGGCGCGATATCCCTCAAATGCTGACAGTATCGGAATAGAAATTGTTGGCAAACCCTCGTTGCCGCCGGGAAAGGTGGCCCCAAAAGACGCCACGCCGAAACAGAAGGAAATTTATTTCAACAACAATGCGGTGTATGAGCCGGTGAACACGGCACAAAACATGTCACTGCGCTGGTTGGTGGCTGAGTTGATTCAGACATTGAAGGTGTCTGAAAAGGAGGTTTTTCGTCACCCCGTCGTTAGCCGGAAAAATCCTACCGAAGCGAGTACAGCCTCATGGTGAATATCGTGAAAATTTTTGCTCAGGCCATTTTTTTTGCTGGCATATCGGGTGGGGTATTTGGCCATTCTCAGGCTTCAGATATTTTTGGGGGGCATTCGAGTGATGGTAAAAATGACACAGATCAAAAATATTGTGCTTCAGCTTCATCGATGGATGAAAAGGAAGATTGTCTTCGAAATACGGCGCGTGCACTTTCCTTGCATGGCATTAAAAGTATAAAAATCACCAGCTCCCGTTATTTTGACTCTCAGGGCGGGAGGTGCAGAAAGGGGCTTGGCCCTGTTTTGAACAAGGCAAAGGTGGTGTATTTTATTGATAATTCAATCCCAGTTTCTCAAATGGCAGTGATGAATTATTTTGGCCAGCACGGAGAGTGTGTGAGTGATTCGGTGAAGATCACTCTCCTAGATGGCAAAGTTGTTAATTTTTCACTGTCAAGCGAAGGCAAGGTAGCTTATCTATCGCCTGTTGTGCGCGGGCGTGAGACGGATGTGTTTTTCTACTATTGCGACGTGTGTTCGAAATAGTGGGCTGCATCGAATCGAATCCGCAACGCCAGTTCGCCGTTGCGCAGGGCTTGGGCGATGCGGATCACGTCGTGATAGATGGGCGCGCAGCCCACCGTCATGCAGTGGCCGTGGAGGGCGGGGATTCCGTGGCGTATTGCACGTCAGCGCGGAGGAGGGGCACTTCGGAAGGCGCTTGCTGTAGCGGGTCACGTGTGAGGTGGTTGGCAGCGTGGGTGGTAGTGGCGCCGTCGCCAATGCCCATCTGTTTCAAAGCGGCGCGCTCTTTCTCTGCGTGCTGGGCCTCCTGGGCGCGCTTGCGTTCGGTCACATCCACCAGCGTGCAGATGGTGCCTGCCTGCGTACCGTCGATGCGGGTGAAGGGGGACTCGTAGCAGGCGAAGTACAGCGGCGGCAGGTGGGCGCGGTGCACGCAGATCTCGTTGTCCTGCGACTGCGCGATCTGGCTGCAAAGCTCGGGCGCAAGCTCCGGCAGGCTGGCGTCGTGCCCCGCCGTCGCACCATGGCCCGGAGCGGATGCAGGCGGAAACAGCTGCCGCCATGCGCGGTTGGACTCCAGGCAGCGGCCGTCTCGGTCGCGCACCAGTACCGGCACCTGCAGGCTGTCGACCAGCTGCCGCGTGAAGTGCTGCTGCTCGCTGTGCATCTGCTGCGATTCCCGCAACGACAGCACCAGCGACTGCACCTTGGTCGCCATGTCATTGAACGCGGAGGCCATGGCGCGCGACTCCAGCGTGCCAGTCTCCGGCATGCGGGTGCCCAGGTGCCCCCGGCGGAAGGCGTGGGTGGCCGCCGCCAGGCGCTGCAGCAAGCGCGCATTGGCGCGCAGCAGCAGGGTGAGCAAGAACAGGATGGTGAAGATGTTGAGGGCCGTGAACCGGGCCTGCGCCGCCAACGAACTCCAGATGGCATGAACCAGCGGCTCCGGGTGCAGCGTGACCGTGAGCCTAGCCATGCGGCCGCTGGGCGGCGTGTGAACGAACTGCTGCACGGGCGGCGGCATGTTCACCCAGCGCGTGAACCAGGCGGGGGCCAGGGCCTGGGCGGCGGGAAGGGCAAGCGTGATGTCGGTACCGGGCGAGTCGGCCACGTGCCATGCCAGGGCCCGCACCTGCGGCCCCAGCGTGGCGCTGCCGGCGCGCAGCAGCGCGCTGGTTTCGGCTGTGCTGGACCCCGGGGGCAGCGCGGCCAGATCGGGCATCAGGGTGGTGCCCGCGCGCTGCAGCTCCGATTGGGCGTGCCGGCGTGCCTCGTCCAATGCCTCGTCCACCAGATAGTGGTAGCGCACGGTGGTGACGACCAGGATGATCAGAAGTACCGGCAGGTACAGCCGCCGGTACGCACCGCGCAGGAGCCAGTCGCTGGCTTTTCCAGAATGCATTGATCGCCGCCTTCCCGCGCCCTCAATACCCAGGGTATTGAAATGTCAATGGAATGTTGAATGGGCGAAGTCTAGCGGGTCGGCCTGTGGGCCTGTGGCACGGGGGAGGGCGCGCACCCTGGCGCCGCCTCCAGCTGTGGTCGCGGCGCACGCCGCGCCGCAGTCCGACAGGGTGTCAGAGCGACTGACTCAGCATGTCGCGGTATTCATCCGGCGTGGCCACGCGCGGGTTGGTCTTGTGGCAATGGTCGGCCATGGCGCCCTTGATGATGTCGTCGAACATCGCCTCGGTCACGCCCATGGCCGCCAGGCCTGTGGGCAGGCCCAGGCGGGCGTTCATGTCGCGGATGGCTTCGGGGATGTCGGCGGCCGATGCGAGGCCCATGGCATGGGCCATGCGGTCCAGGCGCTTTTCCTTTTGCACCGATTCGGCCTGTGCGTTGAAGCGGATCACCGCGGGCAGGAACATGGCGTTGAGCGTGCCGTGGTGCAGGCGCGGGTTCACGCCGCCCAGGCTGTGGCTGAGCGAATGCACGGCGCCCAGGCCCTTCTGGAAGGCCATGGCGCCCTGCATGCTGGCGCTCATCATGTGCAGGCGCGCGTCGCGGTCGCTGCCGTTTTGCGTGGCCTGCGCAATGTTCGCCCAGCCGCGCGTGAGGCCGTCCAGCGCAATGCCGTCGGCCGGCGGGTTGAACGCGGCCGACATGAAGGTTTCCATGCAGTGTGCGATCGCATCCATGCCGGTAGCGGCGGTGAGCATGGGCGGCAGGCCCAGCGTGAGTTCCGGGTCGCAGATGGCGGTCTTGGGGACCAGGTTCCACGAGTGGAAGCCCAGCTTGCGGTGGTCGTCAACGATGATGATGGCGCCGCGCGCCACTTCGCTGCCCGTGCCGCTGGTGGTGGGCACGGCGATCAGCGGCGCGGCGCGCTCGGTGATGCGTGGCGAGCCGCCTTCGATGGTGGCGTAGTGGGTGAGGGGGCCTTCGTGCGTGGCCGCAATCGCGATGCCCTTGGCGCAGTCGATGGCCGAGCCGCCGCCCACGGCGATCAGGCCGTCGCAGCCCTGGGCCTTGTACATCTCCACGGCCGCGCGCACGGCGGCCTCCGTGGGGTTGGAGGGGGTCTGGTCAAACACCGCCACGGTCATGCCGGGCAGTGCGTCCAGCGCTTTTTGCAGCACGCCGGCGGCCTTCACGCCCGGGTCGGTCACGATCAGGGGGCGGGTGATGCCCACGCGCTCGCATTCCTGCTTGAGCAGCTTGACGGCGCCGAATTCAAACTGGATCTGGGTGACGTAGTAGATGAAGGCCATGGTGCAACAGAGTGTGTAAAAAATGCGCCAGCGATTACGATAGCCCGCCAGCTTCCAGCCCACTTTATAAGGAGGAGACACCCATGAAAACGAAGCAAACCCTGATGGCGGCCCTGTTTGCGGTCGCCTCTGCGACAAGCGCCCAGGCGCAATGCCTGAGCGACGCGCAGGCCGCCGAACTGGTCGCCCACTATGTGGCCAAGACCCCGGCGGCCAACCCCGAGAACCTGTCTGATGCCGATGGCGCCTGCACCCGCGGCAAGGTCAACGCCCTGCTCGCGCAGCGCATGGGCAAGGTGATTGGCTACAAGGCCGGGCTCACGAATCCTGCCGTGCAAAAGCGTTTCAACACCGACAAGCCGGTGTGGGGCAAGCTCTACGAAGGCATGGTGCTGCCAAGCGGCGCCTCTGTGGAGGCCGCCTTCGGTGCCCGTCCGCTGTATGAGGCCGACATGCTGGTGCGGGTGAAAAGCGCGGCCATCAACCACGCCAAGACGCCCATGGACGTGCTGAACGCCGTGGACCAGATCATTCCCTTCATCGAACTGCCTGACCTGGTGGTTCAGGCGCCCCCCAAGCTCAACGGCGCCGGCGTGTCCGCCATCAACGTGGGTGCGCGCCTGGGTGTGGCGGGCGCGCCCATTGCGGTGCCCGCCTACCGGGGCGAGCGCTTCGCCATGCTCAAGGCCCTGGCCGACATGAACGTGTCGCTGACCGATGGCGCGGGCGCACGCCTGGGCGGCGGCAAGGGCAGCGACATCCTCGATCACCCGCTCAACGCCGTGGTGTGGCTGGCCGGTGCGCTGGCCCAGGAAGGCCTGTCCATGCAGCCGGGCGATCTGATCAGCCTGGGCTCGTTCTCGCCGCTGCTGCCGCCCAAGGCGGGGCTGTCCGTCACGGCCACCTATGACGGCCTGCCCGGTGCAGCGCCCGTGCGCGTGACCTTCAAGTAAGAAGCCTTTGCCCCTCGGCCCGCCATTGCGCGGGCTTTTCGTTTTTCTGACCGCCATCGAGGCCCCGAGCGTTGACCGACCTGCACATCCACCACACCCGCCTGACCCCTCAAATGCGCAGCGTGCTCGAACGCATGGCGCGTGCCGGGCACCCGCCGCTGCACACGCGCTCGCCGCAAGATGCCCGCGTGGCCTACCAGGCCGGCGCTGACGTGCTGGAAGTGCCCAAGGCCGCGCTGGCGCGGGTAGAGGACCTGCAGATCCCCACCCGCGACGGTGCCCAACTGCCCGCGCGGCTGTACGCGCCCAGCACCAACAAGGGCTTGCCCGTGCTGCTGTACACGCATGGCGGCGGCTTCACCATCGGCAGCATTGCCACGCACGACATCCTGTGCCGCGAGCTGGCGCGCCTGGCCGGCTGCATGGTGATGTCGCTGGACTACCGGCTGGCGCCTGAGTACCGCTTTCCCACCGCCAGCAACGACGCCTGGGATGCGCTGCAGTGGCTGGCCGCAAATGCCCAAGGCCTGGGGGCCGACCCCGCGCGCCTGGCCGTGGGGGGCGACAGCGCGGGTGGCACGCTGGCCGCCGTCAACGCCATCCTCGCGCGCGATGCGGGGCTGCCGCTGGCGCTGCAGCTGCTCATCTACCCGGGCTGCGCGGCACACCAGGACACCCCGTCGCACGCCACCTTCGCACGCGGCCTGGTGCTGGAGGAGCCTGCCATCAGCTGGTTCTTCGGCCACTACGTGACCACGCGCGCGGAGCGCGAGGACTGGCGCTTTGCCCCGCTTTTTGCGCCGGACGTGGACAGCGTCGCCCCCGCATGGATCGGCCTGGCCGAATGCGACCCGCTGGTGGACGAAGGCATTGAATACGCCGACAAGCTGCGCCTGGCGGGCGTGCCGGTGGACCTGGACATCTACCGGGGTGTGACCCACGAATTCATCAAGATGGGCCGCGCCATCCCCGAAGCGCGCCAGGCCCATGCCGACGCGGCGCGCGCGCTGCGCCGCGCCTTTCAACTGGAGTGAACGAATCCATGCAACGCAGTGATTTCCGTTGTTTCCACCGCCTGCGCGTGCGCTGGGCCGAGGTGGACATGCAAAAGATCGTGTTCAACGCGCACTACCTCATGTATGTGGACACCGCCATGTCCGACTACTGGCGCGCGCTGGGCCTGCCGTACGAGTCCAGCATGCTGGCGCTGGGCGGCGAGATGTATGTGAAGAAGGCCACCGTGGAATACCACGCGTCGGCGCGGCTCGATGACACGCTGGACGTGGGCCTGCGCTGCGCGCGCATCGGCAATTCCTCGTGCCTGTTCACGGCCGGCATCTTCTGCGGCGACCGGCTGCTCATCACGGCCGAGCTGGTCTACGTGTTTGCCGACCCGGCCACGCAGACTTCTCGCCCCGTGCCGCCCGCGCTGCGCGCGATCTTCGAGGACTTCGAAGCCGGTGCCGCAATTCACGAGCTGCGCACGGGCGACTGGAACACGCTGGGCCGCGACGCAGGCCGGGTGCGCACCGACGTGTTCGTGCACGAGCAGGGCATCCCCGCAGAGATCGAGGCCGACGCGCACGACATCTCCGCGCGCCACGCGGTGCTCTACAACCGGCTGGGCATGCCGATTGCCGCTGGCCGGCTGCTGAAGCAGGCGCCCGGTGTGGGCCGCATCGGCCGCATGGCGGTCGACCGATCGGTGCGCGGCGCGCAGTGGGGCAGGGCGCTGCTGGACGCGCTGGTGCAGGCATCCCAAGCCCGGGGCGACACCGAGGTGCAACTGCACGCCCAGCGCAGCGCCGAGGGCTTCTACCGCCGTGCCGGCTTCAGCGCGGTGGGCGAGCCGTACGAAGAGGCCGGGATTGCGCACATTGCGATGGCAAAGGCGCTGGGCTGAGATTACTATGAAAATATGAGCTGTCAGCGCTTATCAGATAAGCGCTGGGGACCGTTTTCATTCAAATTTTTCTCAAATGTCTTCGAGCAGCGGGTAGGGCAGGGGCTGCAGCGACAGCGCCACGCCGTTCTCGGCGCCCACCTGCAGCCCGCCGTCCTGCGCGGCGCTGATCTGCAGCGACACGATGGCGTCAAAGCCGCCGCCGGGCGCGGGCGCCGCCTGCACCACCGTGCCACAGGGCTGCGCGAGATCGGCAGCGCTGAACACCTCGGCGCCCACCGCCACCTCGGCAGCTGCATGCGCGATGTAGGCGCGCCGCTTGAGCGTGCCGCGAAACTGGCTGCGCGCCACCACTTCCTGGCCGGGGTAGCAGCCCTTCTTGAAGTTCACGCCGCCCACGGATTCGAAATTGAGCATCTGCGGCACGAAGGCTTCGACCACCGGGCCGGTGAGCGTGGCCACGCCGCTTCTCACTTCGCTCCACTGCCAGGCCGCTTCGTCGAGCGCAGGGCCTGCGGGAGCGGGTTCCGACGCGGGGGCCACCCACAGCGCGCGGGGCTGTCCGTCGGCGGGGTACAGGTGCACCACCGATGCCGCGCCGACGTCCGCCTTGGTCCAGGCGGGCTGGCTGCCGCCGGGCACGGCGGTGCCGACCAGGCCATAGAGCGCGAAGTCGCCGGTGGCGTCGGTCAGCTTGGCTTTGGCGCGCAGCACGAACATCGAAAGGCGCTTGAGCGTGGGCGGCAGCAGGTCATGGCTACAGACCAGCAGCACCTCGGTGGCGCTGCGCTTGAAGCCGATGAAGCTGGCCTGCATGCGGCCCTTGGCCGACAGAAAGGCCGCGAGCCGGGCCTGGTCCATGCCCAGCAGGGCGAAATCCTGCGTGAGCTGGCCGTGCAGAAACTTGGCGGCGTCTTCGCCTTCCACGCGAATCACGCCCAGGCGGGAGAGGGGGGCAATGCCGTTCAGGGGTTGGGTCATCGCTGAATTATCATCCGCGCTCCCCATTGAGAAGGCAGCAGGGTTGTGGTGCGACGTTTTCTGGTTCTGATCGTGTTGGCGGCCATCGCAGCGGGCGGTGGTGCTTTCTGGTGGCTGCACCAACCCATCGTGGCCGGGCCCCAGGCACTCGAACTCGCCATCGAGCCCGGCACCACCCCCCGTGGCGTGGCGCGCGACGTGGTCGCCGCCGGGGCGCAGGCCGATGCACGCATGCTCTACGCATGGTTTCGCCTTTCCGGGCAGGACCGGGGCATCAAGGCGGGCAACTACGAGCTGCCGCCAGGCACCACGCCCCATGGCCTGCTGCAAAAGCTGGTGCGGGGTGAAGAAAGCCTGCGCGCCATCACCCTGGTGGAAGGCTGGAACTGGCGCCAGGTGCGCCAGGCCCTGGCGCGCGAAGAGCAGCTGAGGCAAGACGCCGCAGCGCTGAGTGACGAAGCCCTGATGACACAGCTGGGCCGCCCCGGCGTGCACCCCGAAGGCCGGTTTTTTCCGGACACTTACACCTTTGCCAAAGGCTCCAGTGACGTCGCGCTGCTGCGCCGTGCCCTGCATGCCATGGACCGCCGCCTGGAGGCCGCCTGGGCCCAGCGCGCGCCCGACACGCCCTTGAAGTCTGCCGACGAGGCGCTGATCCTCGCCAGCATCGTGGAAAAGGAAACCGGCCGCGCCAGCGACCGCGCCCAGATCGCCGGGGTGTTTGCCAACCGGCTGCGCATCGGCATGCTGCTGCAGACCGACCCCACCGTGATCTACGGCCTGGGCGACAAGTTTGACGGCAACCTGCGCCGCCGCGACCTGCAAACCGACACTCCCTGGAACACCTACACCCGCAGCGGGCTGCCGCCCACGCCCATCGCCATGCCCGGCAAGGCGTCGCTGGTGGCTGCCGTGCAGCCTGAAGCCACGCGCGCCCTGTACTTTGTGGCCCGTGGCGACGGCACCAGCCAGTTCAGCACCTCGCTGGACGAACACAACCGCGCCGTCAACCGCTACCAGCGGGGCCAGCAGTAGCCGCCGCGCCGCGCGCCGCCCCCAACAAGGTTTCCATGGCATCTCGACCCGGACTTTTCATCACGTTTGAAGGCATCGATGGCGCGGGCAAGTCCTCGCACATCGAGGGCCTGGCGGCCGCGTTCCGGGCGCAGGGCCGCACGGTGACCGTGAGCCGCGAGCCCGGTGGCACGCCGCTGGCCGAGAAGCTGCGCGACATGGTGCTGAACGACGCGATGGACCCGCTCACCGAGTCGCTGCTCATCTTTGCCGCCCGCCGCGACCACCTGCGCAACGTGATCGAGCCAGCCCTGGCGCGGGGCGACGTGGTGCTGTGTGACCGTTTCACCGACGCCACCTTTGCGTACCAGGGGGCGGGCCGTGGCTTCGATCTCGGCGTGCTATCACTATTGGAGCGGCTGGCACAGACTGGTCTTGCGCTAGAGCCTGATTTGATGCGTGAACCGGACCTGACGGTGTGGTTTGACCTAGCGCCGGAGGTGGCGGCCGAGCGCCTTGCGGGTGCTCGCGTGCCGGATCGCTTCGAGGCCCAGCCCGTGGAGTTCTTCCGCCGTGTCGCTCAGGGTTATGCCGACCGCGCCGCCGCGGCGCCTGCGCGTTTTGCGCGGCTGGACGCCGCGCAGGAGCGCCACCGCGTGTGGCAGCAATTGACCAGTGTGTTGGTGCGCAAGGGTTGGCTGGCCATCATGGTGGCCGCCAACGGGGGGCCGCAATGAGCGACGCAGCGCCCTGGATCGCCCGGCAACTGTCCAGCCTGCTGGCCCAGCGCGGCCACGCGTGGCTGTTGCAGGGGCCGTCCGGGCTGGGGCAATATGCCGTGGGTTTGGGGATGGTGAGCGCCTGGCTGTGCGATGCCCCCACCGCAGCGGGTGCCTGCGGGCAGTGCGCAAGCTGCCACGCCATCGGGGTGCGCACCCATGCCGACCTGTGCGTGCTGATGCCTGAAGTGCAGATGATGGCGCTGGGTTGGCCCTTGTCCGAGAAAGCCCAGGCCGACATCGACGACAAGAAGCGCAAGCCCAGCCGCGAGATCCGCGTGGAGGCGATGCGCGATGCGGTGGAGTTCGCGCAGCGCACTTCGGCGAGGGGGCGCGGCAAGGCCGTGCTGGTGTACCCGGCCGAGCAGATGAACCACGTCACGGCCAACGCCTTGCTCAAGACGCTGGAAGAACCGCCGGGCGATGTGCGCTTTGTGCTGGCCAGCGAGGCCGCGCACCAGTTGCTGCCCACCATTCGCAGCCGCTGCCTGGGCCACACCATGCTGTGGCCCGCCGACAGCGACATGCTGGCATGGCTGGAAAAACAGGGCGTGGCGGCGGCGGCCGCCCCGGCCTTCCTGCGCGCTGCGGGCGGACGGCCCGACGATGCGCTGGCGCTGGCCCAGTCGGGCCGCAGCCCGCAGGCCTGGTCGGCCGTGCCCCAGGCCGTGGCCCGGGGGGATGCCACGGCACTGGCCGACTGGTCGCCGGCCCAGGCGGTCGATGTGCTGCAAAAACTTTGCCACGACCTGCTGGCCACCCGCGTGGGGGCAGCTCCGCGCTACTTCGCTGCGGCTGATCTGCCCCGGCCACCTTCGATCGGAGCGTTGACCCGCTGGTCGCGTGCACTGGTCAAAACCGCCCGCACTGCGGACCATCCCTTCAACGCCGGACTCATGCTGGAGGCGCTTGTCGCCCAGGCGCGAAACGCCCTACACTCCAAGCCAGCCGCCGCGCACCCCGTACCTACCGCACCCACGTCCCATCCATGAGCAGTCCCTCCACAGCGCCCCGCCCCAGCGTCATGCAGCTGGCCATCAAGGAAAAGGGGGCCTTGTACGCGGCCTACATTCCCTTTTTTGCCGAAGGGGGCATCTTTGTGCCCACGCAGCGGGACTACAAGCTCGGTGATGATGTGTACGTTCTGCTGACTTTGCCGGACGACACGCAGCGCTACCCGGTGGCGGGCCGCGTGGCCTGGGTGACACCGGCGCGTGCCGCGGGCAACCGCACGCAAGGCGTGGGCATCCAGTTTCCCAAGGATGAAAAGTCGCGCCAGCTCAAGGCCAAGATCGAGGAACTGCTGGGCACGGCCCTGGGCTCTGACCGTCCGACGCAGACGATCTGAACCCGCCCCGCCGCCCTTGCCGACCCGCGCTGCCGGTCGGCATTTTCATTTTTGTTGCAACCACATGTTTACCGATTCGCACTGCCACCTCAATTTTCCGGAGCTCGCCAGTCAGCTGCCGGCCATCCGCGAGGCCATGGCCGCGGCCCAGGTCACGCGGGCGCTGTGCATTTGCACCACGCTGGAAGAATTTGAAGGGGTGCACGGCCTCGCACTGGCCTATGACAATTTCTGGAGCACCGTCGGTGTGCACCCGGACAACGAGGGCATCGCAGAGCCCACGGTGCAAGACCTGCTCGACCGCGCTGCGTTGCCACGCGTGGTGGCGATCGGGGAGACGGGGCTGGATTACTACGGCATGGAAGACCGCAAGGGCGGCCGCAGCATTGCCGACCTGGAATGGCAGCGCGCGCGGTTTCGCAACCACATCCGCGCGGCCCGCCACTGCGGCAAGCCGCTTGTCATCCACACCCGCAGTGCCTCGGACGACACCCTGGCGATCCTGCGCGAAGAGGGCGAGGACGGCCCGGGAAACCGCGCAGGTGGCGTGTTTCACTGCTTCACCGAATCCCTGCTGGTGGCGCGGGCTGCGCTGGACCTGGGCTACTACATCTCCTTCTCGGGCATCATCACGTTCAAGAGTGCGCAGGAGTTGCGCGACGTGGTGGCCTTGGTGCCGCTGGACCGCATGCTGATCGAGACCGACAGCCCCTACCTGGCCCCGGTGCCCTACCGTGGCAAGACCAACAACCCGTCTTACGTGCCCCATGTGGCGCAGCAGGTGGCCGACATCAAAGGCCTGAGCCTGCAAACAGTGGCGCAGGCCACCAGCCGCAATTTCGATGATCTTTTCAAGGGAGTGACTGCATGACTGCAGTGATCCATCGGCGCGCAGCCCTGGCAGGCCTGGCGGTTGCAGCCGGCGCCTGTCTCGCCTTCGGTGCGCCCGCCAGAGCGGGAGCCTTCGAGGACTTTTTCCAGGCGATCCAGCGTGATGACGGCGACGCCATCGCAGCGCTGCTGCGCCGTGGGTTTGACCCCAACACGCGAGACCCCAAAGGCCAGGTGGGGCTGACGCTGGCGCTGCAGGACGGCTCGCTCAAGGCGTTTGCGGCCCTCATGGCCTCGCGCCAGCTGCAGGTCGAAGCCCGCAACGCGCAGGACGAAAGCCCTCTGATGATGGCAGCCCTCAAAGGCCATGTGGATGCCGTCAAGCAGCTTCTGGCGCGTGACGCCGATGTGAACAAGACGGGCTGGGCGCCGTTGCATTACGCAGCGTCGGCAGGCTCGCCGCAGCATGCCGAGATCATTTCCATTCTGCTGGAGCGCCACGCCTACATCGATGCGACCTCGCCCAACGGCACCACGCCGCTGATGATGGCGGCCCACTACGGTTCTTCCCAGGCCGTGCAGTTGCTGCTGGACGAGGGGGCCGACCCCACACTGAAGAACCAGCTCGGCCTGACGGCCACCGATTTCGCCATGCGCGCGGGGCGCACGGAATCTGCCGAACGCATCGCTGCAGCCATTCGCAAGCGCCAGCCCAACCGCGGCAAGTGGTAGTCGCTGGTCCGTCGCCGCTGGCCGGCGGCGATCAACGCAAAGCAGCGGATTGAACGACGCTGTTCAGTTCAATCTGCCGGGGTTTGTGTGGGTGGCGTGCCCTCGTCGTCGTGCTCTGTGGGGCGCGATTGCAGCCGCGCGTACAGCCCGCCCCGCGCCATCAGCTCCGCGTGTGTGCCTTGTTCGGCAATGCGCCCTCGCTCCATCACCACCACGCGGTCCGCGTGCTCGATGGTGGACAGGCGGTGGGCAATGACCAGGGTCGTGCGCCCGCGCATGAGGCGCTGCAGGGCTTCCTGCACCAGCCGTTCCGATTCGGTGTCCAGCGCCGACGTGGCTTCGTCCAGGATGAGTATGGGCGCGTCCTTGTAGAGCGCTCGCGCAATCGCCAGGCGCTGCCGTTGCCCGCCCGACAACTGCGTGGCGTTGTGCCCCACCGGCGTGTGGATGCCCTGAGGCAGCGCCGCGACATGGTCTGCCAGGTTGGCGGCCCTGAGGCATTCCATCACCCGCTCTTCATCCACGGCGTGGCCCAGTGCCACGTTGTGGGCAATCGTGTCGTTGAACATCACGACGTCCTGGCTCACCATGGCGAATTGGGACCGCAGCGCCTCGAGGTTCCAGTCGTGAAGCGCGTGTCCATCCACACGGATTTCGCCGGAGGCCGGCACTGCGAATCGCGGCAACAGATTCACCAGCGTGGTCTTGCCGGCACCCGATGGCCCGACGAGGGCGACGATTTCTCCCGGAGCCACCTGCAGGCTCAGCCGGTCCAGCGCGGGGGCGTGGTCCGCGCCGAAGGAGACGGTGACGTTGTCGAGCGAGAGGGCGCCATGCACCCGATCCGTTCGGTAGTCTCCACCCCGCTCGGCCCCGGTCTCGGCGAGCAGCGCAAGGCCGCGCTCCAGCGCCGCCACGCCGCGCGTCACCGGGCTGGCAACGTCGGCCAAGCGCCGGATGGGGGCAATCAGCATGAGCATTGCCGTGATGAACGACACGAACCCTCCGACGGTCACATCCTTCGCGTCCACCACCCCGCGGCTTTGCCACAGGGCAATGCAGATCACCACCGACAGGGCGGCAGCGGCCAGCAGCTGGGTGAGCGGCGTCATGGCTGCAGAGGCAATGGTGGACTTGATCGCGAGCCGACGCAGGCTGCGGCTCAGGTCCGCGAAGCGCCCGGCCTGCTCGGCCTGCGCGCCGTGCAGGCGCACCATACGGTGGGCCAGCACGTTTTCCTCCACCACATAGGCCAGCTGGTCGGTGGCGTGCTGGCTGCTCTTGGTGAGCTGGTACAGGCGCTTGGACAGGGTCTTCATGATCCACGCCACACCGGGCACCACCACGGCCACGATCAGCGTGAGCTGCCAGTTCAGGTAGAGGAGGTAGGCCAGCAGTGCCACCAGCGTGAACCCGTCCCGCGACACCCCCATCAGTGCCTGAACGAGCAGGGTCGCGCCGGTCTGTACCTCGTAGACCACCGTGTTGGACAGCGCACTGGCGGACTGCCGCGAAAACAAACCCATCTCGGCAGCCAGAACCCGGTCGAACAGCGCCTGCCGCAGGGTGAGCATGCCTTCGTTGGCAATGCGCGCCAGCGCATACTGGCCGACGAACTGCGCAATGCCCCGGACCAGGAACACGCCCAGAATGGCCACGGGGACCGCCCAGAGGGGGAGGGTGCCCTGGGTGAAGCCTTTGTCCAGCAGCGGCTGCAGCAGCGCGGGGATCAGAGGCTCGGTGATGGCCCCCACCAGGGTCGCTGCAACGGCCAGCGTCCAGGCCAGCCGCTGGTTGCCGAAGTAGACCGACAGGCGCCGCAGGCGGGTGGCAAGGCTTGCGGCAGGAAGCGCCGGGGCTGGTGATGGCGTAGCGCCTGTGTCGGTGGCTTGCATGGGCCGCCGATTCTACGGGGGCGAACTTTTGGCCGCACAGTTTGTCACAGGGGCTTCCCTGCTGTGTGTAACATTCGGGTTTGCCTTAGAGCCTGTTCAATGTCTTTTTGGAGTCGCACAAGGTCCTTGCCGGGATGGGATGCCAGGCGCGGTTCGCCGTGGATAGCTTGGCTATCC
>NZ_JBMIRS010000099.1:0-8872 GCF_049198005.1 Paracidovorax sp. MALMAid1276
CCCCCCCGCAAGCCACTTGCCCGAAGGGTTGGAGTGAAGTCGGGCGATTGACCCCACCGGCCGCTTGCCTGGGCATGTGCCCATCCGGCGCTCCCGGCGCATCCACTCATACCGATTGCACTCCACTGCGATCTTCAAAATGACATTGAACAGGCTCTAAGCCATGCGGCGGCTGATTGCGGAGTCCCGTCCGCGCAAGAAGGCGCTCAGCAGCAGGGGGTAGTCCGGACTCGCCGCCATCGCCACCGACCGTCTGCCCATCAGTGCACTGCGCCAGTTCTGCAGCCTGGCCAGCCCTTGCCAGAATCCGAAGTCCTCGATCTGGTCGAAGACATCGAAGTACCGAAAGACCGGCCCGAACACGGCATCGACCATGCTGAAACGGTCGCCGGCAAAGTACGTGCTGCCGTCGTGCAAGGCTTCGTCAAGCCGTGCAAAGCGGCTACGGATGTCCGCTGCGCGGGCCCGCAGCGTGGACTCGTCGGGCGCGTTGTAAAACGCCGCGATGAGTTGGAGCACCACCGAACCAAACTCCATCCACGAGCGGTGCTCGGCGCGGCGCAGTGCTTCGGCCGGGTGCAGTCGCGGAAGCGCCGTGTCTTCAAGGTATTCGCAGATCACGGCAGACTCGAAGATCACGTCATCGCCGACGAGCAGCAAAGGTGTCTTGCCCATGGGCGAGATCTTGAGAAACCAGTCTGGCTTGTTCGACAAGTCGATGTCGCGGCGATGGAAAGGGATGCCTTTCTCGATCAGCACGATGGCTGCACGCTGAACATAGGGGCACAGCGGGTGCGACACCAGCACCAGGGGCGCGCTCATTGTGCAACCCCTTCGCCGCGCCGTGGCCCCTTGGGCGGAATCCGGCCTTGGGGCGCCATGAAATCGCTGCGCCGGATCGCGGCCGCGCCATCGCCCATCAGCCAGAGCGCCACCGAGGCCGCGAGCAGAAACACCGGGTACTCCCAGCCGCCGCCCGCGCTGGTATGCACCCATCCGTTGGGCACGTGCACCCACGCCGCCACGGCCATGATGGGTGTGAGCGCCAGCGCCACCTGCCGGGCGTAGATTCCGAGCAGCAGGGCGATGCCACCCACAAGTTCGACAGCGAAGACCGGATAGGCCAGGAAGCCCGGAAGGCCGATGCTGGTGAAGAAATCCGATGTACCGGACAACGTGAAAACGAAGAGCTTGAGCAGCGCATGGGCGATCCACATGATGCCCAGGCTGGCGCGAAGAAGCGCGACACCCAGTGGCTGGAATGGCGAGGGGGACGAGGTCATTGATATCTCCGAAGTGGTGAACCTGCAGAGACTTTAAGATTGCATCCGTGAAACAACCATAGGCACCTCCGCACGAAATGATTGCAAAAACGCAAGAGCGACTGACCGCAGCGGACCTGGAGGTCGCGCTGGCGCTGGTACGAAACCAGACGCTGGGTGCCGCCGGTGATCACCTGGGTGTGGATGCGTCCACCGTGTTCCGTACGCTGCAACGGATGGAGCGCAGGTTGGGCCAGCCCTTGTTCGAGCGCAGCCGGGGCGCCTATGTGCCGACAGAGCTCGCCGTCGAACTGGCAGGGCATGCCGAGGCCATGGAGACGGCGCTGGAGGCTGCCCGCTCCTGCGTGGAGTCAGAGCCGTCGCAAATCTCCGGCACGGTGCGCATCACCACAACGGACACCGTGCTGCATGGCCTGGTGGCGCCGGCCCTGGCGGGCCTGCGCGCAGAGCATCCTTTGCTCGGCTTTGAGTTGCACACGGGCAATGAGCTGGCCAGCCTCACCCGGCGGGATGCCGACATCGCCGTCCGGGCCACCAAGCGGCCGCCGCCGCACCTGATCGGGCGACAGATCGGCCCCATCCGGGCGGCGCTGTATGCGGCCAGACGCGGCGAGGTGCGGCGCTATGCCCAGGTCGAGGCCGGGGCATGCGACTGGGTGGCGCCCGACGATGCGTTGCCCGAGCACCCGTCCGTGGTCTGGCGAAAACGACACTTCCCGAAAGTGCTGCCGCGCTATCGCGTGGGCAGCATCCTGTCAGTTCTGGAGCTGGTCGCCTTGGGGCTGGGGGTGGGAATCGTTCCCCTGTTTCTCGCGGAGGGGCGCAAGGACGTGGTCCGCCTGACCGATCCCCTTGATGAGTGCGAAACCCAGCTGTGGCTGCTCACCCATCCGGAGGCGCGCCATCTCCGCCGGGTAGGCGCGGTTTACAGCCATCTGGGCGCAGCCCTGTCGATGCCGTAGCGCGCGCGGGTGGGCCGCCTGCACGGGCGGCTGGCTGCTCCGCATCAAGGCAGCTCCGCACTCCCCATGCGCGCCAGGATCGTGCGCGTGCGCCCCGCCAGATACGCCGACCCCGGCGTTTTCTCAAACCGTTTGGGCGCAGGCAGCATCACGGCCAGTCGGGCGGCCTCGGTGGCGTTGAGCCGGGAGGCGCTCTTGCGGAAATAGTGCTGGGCGGCGGCCTCGGCGCCGAAAACGCCTTCACCCCATTCCACGTTGTTGAGGTAGATCTCCAGGATGCGTTGCTTGGGGAGCAGCTGCTCCAGCGCCAGGGTCAGCACGAACTCCTGGCCCTTGCGCAGCAGGGTGCGTTCGCCCGACAGCAGCAGGTTCTTGGCCAGCTGCTGGGTGATGGTGGAGCCGCCCCGGATCTTGGGGGCCCGCACCGGGCGCTCGGGGGCGCGGGCCTGGGCCTTGCTGGCCTGGGCTTCGGCCTTGGCGTTGCGCTCCCAGGCTTTTTCGATGGCGTTCCAGTCCACGCCGTCGTGGTTCACAAAGCTGTCGTCTTCCGATGCGATCACCGCGCGCTTGAGGTGGTCGGAAATCTCGGCGTAGGGCACCCACTGCTGGCGCCAGGGGATGCTGCCCTTGCTGGACAGCAGCGTCCAGGCCTCCGAGCGCTGGAAGGTGGTGGATTCGGGGGCCACGGCCGCCATGGCGGCGATGCGCAGCACGAAAAACAGCTGCAGCCCCACCAGGGCGAGCAGCACCAGGCCCAGCCAGCGCAGCACGGGTTTCATGGCAGCTTGTCTCCCATTGTTTGGTGTTGCTTACCAGGTGGAACGAGCCCACTCCACCCGTTCATGCTGAGCTTGTCGAAGCGCTGCGCGAGGCTTCGACAGGCTCAGCCCGAACGGTTGTGCAGGTGCACGTGGCCCCATGGTTCAAGCGGCCTGCTGCTGCAGTTCCTGCAGCACCTGGGCCGAGGGCGGGCGCACGCCGCGCCACAGGGCAAACGCTTCGGCGGCCTGCTCCACCAGCATGCCCAGGCCGTCGCGCGGCACGGCGCCGTGCGCGCGGGCCCAGTCCAGGAAACCGGCGGCCGCCGGGCCATACATCATGTCGTAGGCCAGCGCACCCGGGCGCAGCACGCTGGCGGGCACGGGTACCTCGGCACCGGCCATGCTGCTGGCCGTGGCGTTGATGATCACATCAAAATTGGCCTCCAGCGCTTGTGGGGTAAGTGCCAGAAGCTCTGATTTTTGTAGCGATGCAAGTGCGCCATGGCTGGCCACCAGCGCCTGGGCCTTGGCCAGGGTGCGGTTGGCCACCGTGATGTGGGCGGGGCCCGCCTGCAGCAGCGGGCCCAGCACGCCGGCGGCGGCGCCACCCGCACCCACCAGCAGCACGCGCGCGCCCTGCAGGGCCACGCCGGCGTTGCGGGTGATGTCGGCCACCAGGCCCAGGCCGTCGGTGTTGTCGGCAAAGATGCTGCCGTCCGGGCGAAACACCAGGGTGTTGGCGGCGCCTGCCAGCTGGGCGCGCGGGCTGCATTCGGCGGCCAGCGCCGGGGCCTCGAACTTGAAGGGCACCGTCACATTGCACCCGCGCCCGCCCTCGGCCACAAATGCGCGCACACCGTCGGCAAAGCCGTCCAGCGCGATCAGGCGGCGCTCATAGCGCAGGGTCTGGCCCGTCAGCGCGGCAAACCGGGCATGGATGTCGGGCGAGCGGCTGTGGGCCACGGGGTGGCCCATCACGCAGTACAGGTCGGGTGAAGAAATCATGGGGTGGTTACAAAGCGGGGGCGCGGGCGGCGTTGGCAGGGCCTGCGATGGATCCATCAACAAAGGGCGGCAAGGGCCTGGCGCGGCGGGCTTGCGGCGGGTTACCTCACCACGGTTTCCAGCGTCTGGTCGCGGGTGAACTTGAAGCGCGCCACCATCGCGATCTGGTCGGCCTTCTGGCGCATCTCGGCGTTGAAGGCGCCGAAGGGCCCGGCCGCGCGGGCGATGGCCTCGGCGCGGCGGTCCAGGGTGGCGTTGCCCGAGCCCTGTACCACTTCGGTGCCCAGCACGCGGCCATCGTGGTTGACGGTGACGATCATGGTCAGCTCGCCATACAGCTTGCGGCCGCCTTGCTCGGGGAAGTTCTCGGTGCCCTTGTCTTCCACCTTGCGGCGCAGGGCGTCGTAATAAATGGCGTAGGCCTCTTCGCGGGTGGCGGGGCTGATGTAGCGCTTCTTGGGGCGCGAGTTTTCTTCGTTGATGCGCTTTTCGATCTCGGCCAGCAGCTTGACGAGCTGGCGGCGCTTCTCCTGCTCATTCGCCTGGTCGGCGCTCTGGCTGGGCTTGCGCGGGTCGGGTTCGGGCATGGTGGCCAGCTGCTTGCGCAACTGGGCCAGCAGCTGGGCCTGCTGCTCCTGCATGGCGTCCATCTTGCGCTGCGCTTCTTCGTAGTCGTCGCCCACGGTGGTCAGCGCGGTGTAGGGCAGCGGGCTGGTCGCGCGGCCCTTGGCCGCCTCGCCGCCGCCGGCCAGGTTGGCCTGGGCAATGGCCTGGGCCTTCTCGGGGCGCTCGTTGGATTTGGCGTTGACCAGGATGACTTCGAGCGGCGTGTCCTGGAACACGCGGTTGAAGCCCGCCGGGTCGACAAACCGCACGGTGATGAGCGCAGCGTGCACGGCCACAGAGACGCCGAGCGCCAGTTGCAGCGTGCTGAAGGTGCGGAGGAAGGTGGGCAGTTTCATCGCATTGCAGGCATCGGCCGCACGGGTTGCACGCGCCAAGCGCAGGGCGGTGCGGCCAAGGCGCCCATTATGAAGTGGCGGTTGCGGCGGCAGCCGCGGCAGGCTCGGCCTCGTTCACGTCCACCGCAATGGCAATGGGGCCGGCCACGGTGTCGTCGTCTTCGTCTTCTGCGTCCGGCACCGGGCCGTCATCGCTGGCGTCGGCCGGGTCGTCCAGGCGCTCGACCACGGTGCCGTGGATGTCGAGCGTGATCTCATCGACCTCGCCCAGCTTGACCTTGAGGCGCGCGCCGCGCGGCAGGTTCTGCGCGCCCAGCACGGGAAAGACCAGCGGAATGTCGTCCGCCCGCACCAGAAAGCTGCCGCCCGGGCCTTCCTTGAAGACGGTGGCGTTCAGCTCGGTGATGCCGTTCTGCTCCACGTATTTCAGCGTCCAGAACCGTTCCATGCCGGCCTGGTAGCCGTTGTAGGCGCTGTAGGCGGCATCGAAGCTGCTGATGATGGAGAACAGGTCGGCGTCCTTGGGCTTGAAGGGCGCGGCCAGCGCGGCGGTCTTGCCGTGGCGGGCGCAGGCAATGATCTGCCACTGGTTGACCAGGTCGGTGTAGCGGCGCAGCGGCGACGTGGCCCACGAATAGGCTTTGACACCGATGCCTGCGTGCGGCAGCGCCTTGGTGCCCATGCGCACCTTCACGCCCGGCGCCATGCTGGCCTGGCTGCGGTAGATGCCGGGCACGCCGAGTTCGGCCATCCAGCTGCCCCAGGTGCTGTTGGCCACGATCATGGCCTCGGCCACGATCAGATCGAGCGGCGCGCCGCGCTGGCGCACGCTGATCTGCACCTGCTCGCTACCCGTGGGCTCGGCACCGTTGTTGCCAACGAGGCGGAAGTTGTAGTCCGGCCGGTTGAAGTTCTCGGGCTTGCCGCGCACCACCTCGCGGCGGGCTTTCAGGTCCTTGGCCAGTCGATATAAAAATGATAGCTGTGGGCGCAGATCAGATAAGCGCTGGGGGTCATTTTGATGCTCAAAACCCGGGTTGGTGAGCCAGTCCTCGGTCACCACAGCGTCGAGCTGGTCGTGGCGCAGGTTGGCCGCCACATGCACGCGCTCCAGCTTGGTCTCGGAACCCTTGAACTCCAGCGTCGCCTCGTCGAGGGTCACGTACAGCGACACGGCGGGGTTGGCGCGGCCTTCGTCCAGCGTGTAGGTCTGCACCACGTCGTCGGGCAGCATGGTGATCTTGTAGCCCGGCATGTACACCGTGGACAGGCGCGCGCGGCCCAGCTGGTCGACGGCGCTGCCGGGCTGGATGGCCAGGCCCGGCGCGGCGATGTGGATGCCCAGCACCACCGTGCCCGTGCCCAGCCCTTGCACCGACAGCGCATCGTCGATTTCGGTGGTCTGCGAATCGTCGATGGAGTAGGCCTGCGCGGTGGACAGCGGCAGTTCGTCCGCAATGACGGGCGCGGTGAGCGCGGGGAAGCCCGTGCCCTTGGGGAAGTTCTCGAACAAAAAGCGCTTCCAGTGGAACTGGTAGGCCGAGTCGATGGCCCCGGCCTTTTGCAGCAGATCGAGCGGCGCGGTGTGCGTGGCGCGGCTGGCTTCGACCACGGCCTTGTACTCGGGCGCGTTCTTGTCGGGCTTGAACAGGATCTTGTAGAGCTGCTCGCGGATGGGCTGCGGGCATTCGCCCCGGCCCAGCTGCGCGGCCCACTCGTCGATCTGCGCGAGCACGGCCTTTTTCTTCTCGATGGCGGCCAGCGCCTGCTGCAGGATCTCGGCGGAAGCCTTCTTGAACCGGCCCTTGCCCGCGCGGCGGAAGTAGTGCGGCGCGTCGTACAGGCGGAACAGGGCGCCAGCCTGTTGGGCCAGGGTTGCGTTCTCGGAGAAGTAGTCGCGCGCCAGGTCGGCAAAGCCGAATTCGTCTTCGGGCGCGAATTCCCAGGCCAGGTCCAGCTCGATGGTCTCGGCCACGGCCTGGGCCTGGGCGATGAGTTCGGCGGGGGCGGGCTTGTCGAACTTCAGGAGGATGTTGGCGGCTTTGACCTTGACCCGCTTGCCCGAGTCCAGCTCGACCTGGGCAGATGTGTCGGCTTCCGACAGGATACGGCCGGCGAGGAATTTGCCGGCTTCTTCAAACAGTGCGTGCATGGCGGCGATTGTCCCATGGGCGGCAGGGAGGGCTGCCGCGCGGCGGCCGGGGCGTCGTGCGCGCAGCCCTATCATCGCCAGCTGCCCATGACTGCCTTTTTCTGCTGAGATGCCTCTTTTTGCCGCACCGTTGTGCGTCGTTGCGGTCGCCTGGCCCTTCCTGTTCGCCTACACCGACTCCCCCATCTCCAACTTCTGGCCCCTGCTGAATGCCTGGGTGTGTGCCGGTGTGCTGTTGGCCGCCTGGGCGTGGCGGGTGCGTGCCGACGGGGTGGCGGGCTGGGCGCGTGCGGGGGCGCCGCGAGCGCAGCCCCTTGCGGGGGGGCTGCTGCTGGCGGCCGTGGTGGCGGGTTGCATCGGCTTGGCGCAATACGCGGTGGGCGACGTGGGGCTGCAGCCCTGGGTCCATCCTTCGCAGCCGGGGCAGGCGGCGGGCAACCTGCGCCAGCGCAACCAGCAGGCCACCTTGCTGGCCCTGGGGGCCTGGGCGCTGTTGTGGTGTGTGTTGCACGGCCCGCTGCGCAGTGGCGCGGCCCAGGGCGTGCGGCGCGCGGCGGCCGTGGTCGGCATGGTGTTTCTGGCGGTGGCCGCGGCGGCCACGGCGTCGCGCACGGGGGCGGTGCAGTGGGCGCTGGTGGCAGTGCTGGCGGTGATGTGGCGGCGCACCGGGCGCGGCGGGGCCGCGCGCCTGGCCGTGCTGGGCTGCGGCGTGTTTCTGGTGGCGGCCTGGGTGCTGCCCGAGCTGCTGTGGCGCTGGCAGGGCGTGCGCGCCGACGCGTTGTTCCACCGCTTCACCGACACATCGCCCGGCTGCACGAGCCGGCGGGTGCTGTGGTCCAACATGCTCACGCTGATCGCCCAGAAGCCCTGGGTGGGCTGGGGCTGGGGCGAGCTGGACTATGCGCACTATGTCACCCTGTTTCCGGGCGACCGCTTCTGCGTGCTGCTGGACAACGCCCACAACCTGCCGCTGCACCTGGCGGTGGAGCTGGGGCTGCCGACGGCAGCGCTGGCGTGCGCGGCCGTGGCGGGCTGGGTGCTGTGGTCACGGCCCTGGCGCGAGCAGCAGCCCGGGCGCCAGCTGGCCTGGGGCGTACTGGCGTTGATTGGGCTGCACAGCATGCTCGAATACCCGCTGTGGTACGGCCCCTTTCAGCTGGCGGCGCTGTTTGCGGTGGGGGTGCTGGCCTGGCCCGCCGCTGGGGCGCCGCACCGGCCGGGTGCCGGCAGGGGCGCATGGCCGCTGGCCGGTGTGCTGGGCGGCGCGGCGGTGCTGGTGTGGGGCGTGTGCGCGCTCGCGGCGTGGGACTATTTCCGTGTAAGCCAGCTCTACAAGGCCAACACCGCCCGCGCCGCCGCATACCGCGACAACGTGCAGGCCAAGGTGACCAGCTCGGTGCTGTTCACCCACCAGCTGCAGTTTGCGCGGCTCACCACCACACCGCTGACCCGCGACAACGCCGAGCCGCTGCACCGCATGGCGCTGGACCTGCTGCACTACTCGCCCGAGCCGCGGGTCATCCAGGTCGTGATCGAAAGCGCGGTGATGCTGGGCCGCGACGACGAGGCGGCCTTCCACATGAAGCGCTACCGCCTGGCCTACCCCAAGGAATATGCGCGCTGGACCGCAGCGTCGGCGCCCGCGGCGTCATCCGCCGCCAGCCGTTGAGCCTCAGAGCCTGTTCAATGTCATTGTGGAGTCGCACAAGGCACTTGCCCGAAGGGTTGGAGTGAAATCGGGCGATTG